>NZ_JAPYKS010000009.1:0-239301 GCF_037179605.1 Mesorhizobium salmacidum (SeqCode) | reverse complement strand
CCCTCGCTCATAGACGAGCAGGGCGACATTCCTACTTTGCGGAATCAAGACATTTCTATTTTGCGGCAATACTCGCAGAGTCGCATAAGATAGATTATGGAACTAGCGCATGGGGCGCAGCCCGGGAATTGCTGCGGTTTCGACCATTGACGAGCAACATCGTGAACAGCACCACGCCGGCACCTCACGACCTCGAACTCATGATCGAACATTCGAACGGTGGGTTGAAAGCCGACTGAGCCGCTGTCCCTATCGTTCTGACTCGTAAGGGATTTCGATCACCATGCCATCGTAGGCCGGTTCGACATTGTCGGGCGTCTCAGTCATCACGGCGGTGTAGTCGAGCGGCACGTGCATGTGCGTCAGCACGGCGTTGCAAGGCGAAAGCGCCTCGATCCAGTCCAGCGCCTGGCCAAGCGAAAGATGGCTTGGATGCGTGTTGTACTGCAGCGCATCGATGACCAGCATGTCGAGGCCTCGCAGCCGCTCTGTGGTGGTCTTGGGAAAGTCGCTGATATCGGGACAGTAGGCGAGCCCGCCAATACGGAAACCCAGCGAAATGATGTCGCCATGGATCTGGGGCAGCGGCTCGAAGGTGAGGGCACCCCCCTCTCCTTCGATCACAACCGGCCTGGAATGATCGATGATGTGGGCGTCGACGATCGGCGGATAGGAACTGCCTGGCGGCGTCTCGAAGCAATAGCCGAACGCCTGGCGCAGTCGTAGCATGGTTGGCTCGTCGGCATGGATGTCGATGCGGTGCCCCTGCTCCTGCACATAGCCGCGCAAATCGTCGATGCCGTGGATGTGGTCGGCATGCGGGTGCGTGTAGAGCACACCATGGATACGCCTGACTGAAGCCATCAGCATCTGCTCCCGGAAATCCGGACCGGTGTCGATGACGACCGTGGTGCGGCCGCCATTGGCGGCAATGCGCTCCACAAGCGCGGCCGTGCGCATGCGCCGGTTCCTGGGATTGGTGGGGTCGCAATTGCCCCAGTCGCCAATGATGCGCGGCGTGCCTGGCGACGACCCGCAGCCCAGAATGGTGAGGCGCAGCCGGTCGCTCATGCCCCGGGCGCCCGCTGGCCCGGGCGTGGCATTTTTCCAAACAGCCGAAAGAAATTGTCGGTGGTCAACGCTGCGATTTCAGCCTCGCTGACGCCGATCGTCTCGGCCAGCACCTTGGCGGTTTGCGCGACATAGGCCGGCTCGTTGCGCTTGCCGCGAAACGGCACCGGCGCCAGATATGGAGCATCGGTTTCGACCAGCAGCCGGTCGTGCGGCACATCGGCGGCGATGGCGCGCAATTCGACCGAGTTCTTGAAAGTCAGGATGCCCGAGAACGACACATAGCCGCCTAATGATACGCCGACCTCGGCGAGGCGCCGTCCCGACGAAAAACAATGCAGGATGAACGGGAAGGCGCCCTTCCCTGTTTCGTCCTCGAGAATGGCGGCCATGTCGTCGTCGGCATCGCGCGAATGGATGACGAGAGGCAGCCCGGTCTCGCGGGCGGCGGCGATATGGGCGCGAAAGCCCTGCGCCTGCGCATCGCGTGGTGCCTTGTCGTAGAAGAAATCGAGCCCCGCTTCACCGATCGCCACCACCTTCGGATGAGCGGAGAGGCGGACGAGGTCGGCGGTGGTGACGTCGAGTTCCTCGGCGGCATTGTGCGGATGGGTGCCGACCGAGCAATAGACTTCGTCGAAAGTCTCTGCGATCTCAACGACTTGCTGAAACCGCTTCACGCGTGTGGAGATCGTCACCATGCGGCCGATACCGGCAGCCTTGGCTCGGGCGACAATGGCCGCCCGCTCCTCGGCGAAGTCCGGAAAGTCCAGATGACAATGGCTGTCGACGAGCATCAGGCGTTCGCGTCCGTCTGTTCGACATAGCGCGGAAACACGCCCTCTGGCGCAGGCAGCGCCGTGCCGGACACAAGCGCATGGTCGGCGTGGACATGCACGAAATCGCGATTGTCCGCCGGCACCGCCAGCAGGTCGAGCAGCTTGCCGGCCGAGCCCGGAATGAAGGGCTGGCATAGAACGGCCACGCGCCGGACCACTTCGGCCGTCGTCCACAGCACCGTTTCCATGCGTTCCGGATTGGTTTTCTTGAGCGCCCAAGGTTCCTGACCGGCGAAATACCGATCGGCTTCCGCGACCACGCCGAAGATCGCCGCCAGTGCCAGATGGATGCCCTGTTCGGCCATTGCCTTGCGCGCGGTGGCGAGAGCGTCGACCGCCTGATCCAGGATCACCTTGTCGGATTCCGCCAGATCGCCGCGCTTCGGCACCACGCCGCCGCAGTTCTTGGCGATCATCGACAGCGAGCGCTGCGCCAGATTGCCGAGACCATTGGCCAGATCCGCATTGGTACGGTTGACGATCGCTTCATGGCCGTAGCTGCCGTCCTGCCCGAACGGCACCTCGCGCAGGAAGAAGTACCGCACCTGGTCGAGGCCGTAATGCTCGATCATGGTGAACGGGTCGATGACGTTGCCGACCGATTTCGACATCTTCTCGCCGCGGTTGAACAGGAAGCCGTGGCCAAAGACACGCTTCGGCAGCGGGATGCCGGCCGACATCAGGAAAGCGGGCCAATAAACCGCGTGGAAGCGTACAATGTCCTTACCGATGATGTGTGCATCAGCCGGCCAAAACCGCCAATTGTCAGCCTTTTCATCGGGATATCCGACGCCGGTAATGTAGTTGGTCAGCGCGTCGACCCAGACGTACATGACGTGCTTTTCATCGCCAGGTACCGGCACGCCCCAGTCGAATGTGGTGCGCGAGATCGACAGGTCCTTCAGTCCCGACTTGACGAAGCTCATCACCTCGTTGCGGCGCTCGGCCGGACCGATGAAGTCGGGTTGGTTTTCATAAAGTGCGACGAGCTTGTCCTGATAGGCCGACAACCGAAAGAAATAGCTCTCTTCCTCGACCCATTCGACCGGCGTTCCCTGTGGCCCGTAGCGAATATTGTCGGGACGGACCTCGGTCTCTTCCTCGCCGTAGTAGGCTTCGTCGCGCACCGAATACCAGCCGGCGTAGCCGCCCTTGTAGACGTCACCATTGGCGGCCATCGCCTTCCAGATCGCCTGCGAAGCCGCGTAATGCCGCTCCTCGGTGGTGCGGATGAAATCGTCGTTCGAGGCGTTGAGCGCGGATGCCATGCGCTGGAATTCGGCCGAGTTGCGATCGGCTAGGTCGCGCGCCGAAATGCCTTCCTTCTTTGCCGTCTGCAGCATCTTGATGCCGTGCTCGTCGGTGCCGGTGAGGAAGAAGACCTGCTTGCCATCGAGCCGCTGAAAACGGGCAAGCGCGTCGGTGGCGATCAGCTCATAGGCATGGCCGATATGTGGCTTGCCGTTCGGATAGGAAATGGCGGTGGTGATGTAGAATGTGTCGCGTGACATGAATGAACCGTCATGAATGTCTGAATGGAAGCCGTGGCGGTGGATATCGCATCGGAATGGCGATTGCCATCCCGAGACCAATGCATGCCGCCCAAAAGTGGCTCCTGTTTGGGGGGCCAACGGCATGCACCAAAAAGGCCGTCACATTCGCATTGCAGAATTCAGGCGGTCGATCATGGTCAGGGCGTGCTGCTTCTTGTCGAGATTGTAGGTGTCCGTTTCAGATATAGCGTCCAAGGCCTCGTGCCAAGTATCGGAGAGCGTTTTGGCCCGCTTGAGATCGCCAGCCCGCGCCGCCTGGCTTGCCGCGTCCGACAGAAGGTCCAGCGCCCGGCGGTTGAAGATGTCGAACTGGATCGCCTGGTCTTTGCCCGCGACGGCCTCGGCCAGGCGGTAGGCACCGGCAATATCGCTCTTTCCCGTCGCCACCAGGCCATCGAGCGTCTGCGCGATCTCCAGCCCGCCATACTGCGTCAACAGGATTGCGCTGCGGGCGCTCCCCCCTGCCCGCTCGACCAGTGCGGCCCTCCCGACCGGATCGTCCGGTGGTGGCGGCTCCGCTGTCTCCAGCACCGCCATCAGTTCATTGGCGTCGAGCGGTGTCAGCCGCACCACCTGGCAGCGCGAACGGATCGTCGGCAGCAGACTGCCCGGCGCATGGACGATGAGAATGAACAGGGTCCGTGCCGGTGGTTCCTCGAGATTCTTCAGCAGGGCATTGGCCGCATTGGCATTCATGTCGTCGGCCGGGTCGACGATCACCACCCGGTAGCTGCCGTCATGCGAAGTCAGCGACAGGAAGCGGCTGACCTTGCGAATTTCGTCGACGGTGACGACGGTTTTGAAGCTCTTGGTCTTGTCGTTCAAGGGACGGGTCAGATGCAGCACCCCCGGATGCGCACCGGTGGCGATCTGGCGAAACAGCGGCGAGGCCGGATCGGGAACCGCAAGGTTGCCGGGCGCCTGCTCGAAGGCTGGATGCTTTAAAAGGTGGTGGGCAAGATGGAAGGCGAGCGTCGCCTTGCCGATCCCGACCGGTCCAGCGAAGATCAGCGCGTGCGGCAGCTTTCCCGCGCGATAGGCGGCGGCAAGCATGGTGGCAGCCTGCCCGTGCCCGACCAGACGTGGCGTTTCGGAAGGTTCCGGCACGCCGTCCAGCGTGTCATGCTGTTCCGGCGCGATGCGTTCGAAGATCATACCGGTGCGACCTGCCTGTTGCGCTCGGGCGCCCTTGCCTCCAGTGCCGCGAACACGGTCGCCGTGACGACATCCTCCACCGTGTCCGGATCGGCGGAGGCATCGACGACGATGCAGCGTTCCGGCTCTGCCGCTGCGATCGCCAGGAACGCTTCGCGGCGGGCCTGGTGGATAGCCAGCGTCTCCTTTTCGAAGCGGTCGGCGACGGCATCGCTGCCACGCCGCACTGTCGCGCGCTTCAAGCCCTCGGCCGGGTCGATATCGAAGATCAGCGTCATGTCGGGCATCATGCCGTTGATGGCGACCTGTTCCAGCATCGCCATGAATGCCGGGTCGATCCCGCCTGTAACGCCCTGATAGACGCGCGAGGAATCCAGGAAGCGGTCACAAAGCACGATGGAGCCGCGCTCGACCGCCGGCCGGATGACCTGCTCGACATGGTCGGAACGCGCGGCAGCGAAGAGCAGCGCTTCCATCTTCGGCCCGAACGGTTCGGCGGCACCCGAAAGCAGCACATGCCGGACCGCTTCGGCGCCCGGCGAGCCGCCCGGTTCACGCGTGCGCAGGACATCATACTTCTTGGCGCGCATCTTTGTGGCCAGCCGCTCGATCTGTGTCGACTTGCCTGCGCCTTCGCCGCCTTCGAAGGTGATGAAAAATCCGCGCGCCAACCGAGGGGCCTTTATTCCTGTTTGAGTGGGTTGTTGCGCTTTAGATAGTCCGCGACAGGGAAAACGTCCATGCCGTCGGCACTATCGAAGCCAGCCGACCGCCAGTTCTTTGACGGCGTCGAGCGCGCGTTGCGGCAACGTGCCGACGCCGATCGACTCGGCCGCGAACAACGGTGTCTCCTGGCTCAGCGTGTCGCCGATCCAGACCCGCAGTGCGCCTACCGGTTGCCCCTCCTCCACCGGTGCGGCGACCGGCCCGAAGTAGATGATCCTGGCCGTCAGCTTGTCGCGGTTGGTGATCGGCAGGAAAATGTCGATCGGACCTTTTGCCTTCAGCGTCACGCCGGATTTGGCACCGCCAAAAACCTGGGCCTCCCCGACCACCTCGTCCTTGGCGAAGATCTCGGTCTTCGCGAACGAACGAACGCCCCAATCGAGCAGTTTGCGCGCTTCTTCGGCGCGCTCCTTGTCATTGGCCAGCCCGCTCATTGCCGCGATCACCCGCGTGCCGCCGTGGCTGACCGAAGCGACGATGCCGAAGCCGGATGTCTCGCTTGCACCGACAGCCAGGCCGTCAGCGCCCATGTCCATCGCCAGCAACGGGTTGCGGTTCCTCTGCGAGATCTTGTTCCAGGTGAAATCCTTCAGGCCATAGTAGCGATAGAAATCCGGGTATTCGCGCCACAGATGCAGGGCAAGCTGCGCCAGCTCGCGCACGCTTGTCTGCTGGCCATCGGCCGGCAGGCCGGTCGAATTGACGAAAGTCGATGTCTTGAGGCCGATCTGGCGCGCGCGTTCGGTCATCTCTGCGGCAAAATTGTCCTCGGATCCGGCCATGCCTTCGGCGATAACGATGCAGCCGTCATTCGCGGCCTGCACGGTCACTCCCTGGATCAGGTCCTCGATCCGGATCGCCGATTTGAGCTTGGCGAACATCGTCGAGGTTCCCGACGGAGCGCCGCCTTTGCGCCAGGCGTTCTCGCTGACCACGAACGTATCGTCGAGTTTGAGGCGCCCGGACTTGAGGGCGTTGAAAACCACCTCCATCGTCATCAGCTTGGCCATCGAGGCCGGCGGAATGGGTTTGTCTGCATCTTTCGAAAACAGCACCGTGCCGGTGTCGGCATCGATCATGAAGGCCTGTGCGGCCTTGGTCTCGAAAAGCTGCGCTTGGGCCGGCGAAAGCGTGAGCAGGAGGCCGAGGAGAAAGAACCCGGCAAAAGGCTGTAGCAAGCGAAACTGCATGAAATTCGACCCGTTGGCCGGCCCCTCCGGCGTGCCGAAACTATCGGGCTTTTTCGCTGAGGGATCAACAGCCGGGCGGAAAGCCGGCTGTTGGATCAGTCGCGCACGACCAGCGCATCGGGTGCACCGTGCGACCATGCCGCCTTCAGCAACTCGTCCAGGTCGCCGTGGCCGTCCGGATAGAGGTTGACCGCATACCAGTCATTGCCGTCGAGATCGGAGCGCTGGATTTCTATTCTGCCGAAGGGCTTTAGTGCCGAGGCCACGCGTTTGGCTTCGCTAGCATCGTCGAACGTGCCGGCGGCGACATAATCTGGGCTGGACGGCGCCGCTTGGCGGCCGTTCTTTTTCCACGACCGCAGGATGTCGGCGGGCGACATGCCGCTGTCATCCAGAGCGGCAAAGACATCTGCGTGATGGACGCGTTCATTCGCATAGGACAGCGAGGCCATGGCGAACGGCGATTGCGGCGGCAGGCTGATCTCCGGCCGTTCCGGCACGATCGGTCCGAAATCGGGCAGCGCCAGATCGCCGAAGGCCGCCGACTGCGCGGACATCTGCCCCTGCACCGGGGTTGCGGCATCGGTCAGCTGACCTGGAAACGGCACTGCGGCCGCGCCGACCGGAAGGCTCGGCGAAGGCCCGTTCATGGCCACCATGACGCCGGTCGGCAGGCCATCCGACGGATCCGGTATGCGGTTGCCTGGATGGTAAGAGGCCATCAGGTACTGGTCGTCGTTGCCGTCGAGCGGCGCGCGGCCGACATATTCGACCTTCACCTTCGCGGTGCCGACCTTGTCGTAGTCCAGCATCTGCGCGGCTCGCTCAGAGACGTCGATGATGCGGCCCTCATGGTATGGGCCGCGGTCATTGACGCGCACGATCACCGAACTGCCGGTTTCGAGGTTGGTGACGCGGGCATAGCTGGGCAGCGGCATGGTCGGATGCGCCGCCGTCAGATGCGCCGTGTCGTAGACTTCGCCGTTGGCGGTCAGCCGGCCATGGAAGGCGTCGCCATACCACGAGGCCAGACCCACCTTGGCGTACTTCTTGTCTTCTTTGGGATAATACCACTTGCCGCGCACCTGATAGGGCTTGCCGAGCTGGTCGCGGCCGCCGCCGCGCCGCATGAAGGCAGCGCGCGGACTGGCCTTCACGCCATATTCGGTCTCGGCGAAATATTCCTTGGAGCGGGTCTTCTTGTAGACCATGCCTTTCGGCTCAGGCTGCGACGCGCAAGCGGCAAGAAATGCAGCAGACGCTGCAAGCAACGCAACCGTGGCAACGCGACGAAGACGCGGGTGCGTCACAGCCTGCATTCTTGATTGTCCCCTAAAGTCTCAACCAACGACGTCGCATTCGACCATCAGAGGAGCCAAGCATTCACTCGACAATGCCAACGACGTCTCGGACCCCGATCCTTTGTGCGCAGGAATTGTTTATCACGGTATTAACCGATTGTGGCTGGAACTGGGCAAGATTGTGACACTGCCCGTCCTGTCGTTGGCTAGGGAGAGGTATGCCTTTGCGGAGCCTGCTTGCAGGAAGCGATCAGGCGGTTGATCTCCGCTTCGTCGGCAAGTTGCCGGCGTCGGAAAGCCGCTCCAAGGCCAGGAACAACAGTGATCGCGCCCGCGAGCGCGGAGCGCCGCGTTTCTGCGTATGCATTTGGTAGTTCTCATCAGGAAGGGGCTGTTCAGTCGCCGCCCTCGGGAGGCTTCTCCCGAGGGCGGGTAACGACGGCCTACCGAATGTAGGCTCAATCCAGAAGTCAACAACGCAACGCTTACGCAACTGCCAATTCAATAGATTTTGAACGTTTTTGTTCCGTTAGCTATGGCTAAAAAGTAGAAAAAACCAACTTCCTTCATGCACGGCACCGGCGGGCGGAATCCTCTTCTAAGAATTCTACTTCTTTCATACACCCATCTAAGCCCATTAGCTTGCTGGCGGCCGATGCCGCGAATGGTACGGTAGTGTTGAATTGGAGGCTTTATAAATGTCGACCCAGAACACGAACGGCTCGAAACTCGACCAGGGCCTTGTATCGGAATCTCAAGCGCGCCGGGACTTTCTTAAGAAGGCGGGGCGTTTCGCTGCGGTTACGCCGCCGGCTGTAACTCTCCTGCTCGGCACCAGCTTGAATTCCAAGGCGATTGCCAAATCAGGCGGATCACGTCCTGGCAACGGAGGGGGGGACAAGAACCACCCCCACGCCGGCCCTCCCGGTCATCCTCAAGGCGGCCCTCCCGGTCAGGTCCATACTCAGTTCCTGTTCGAGCGAGGCCACTCTGACAACGCCGGCGGCGGATCCCACGGAGGATCGAGGGCAGGCGATCCTAACTAGCAACCAAGCCCTCTGGATAAGGCCGAAGCGCTGGCGGTATCAATCGTCGTCACGGTCGAGAAGCTAAGGGATAGCGGCTGATGCCCGCCTGGCCTGCGAGATCGCAAAAATTAACGGATCGTTGACCGCGCTGTCCTATTCTGAGACAGCGCGGTCCAGTCCCATCCGGACTGCGCAGGCGGCTCCGGCAACACAGCCCCCGCCGCACTGTCGGAGCCGCCACCATACTAGCCTGAAGATACCAGCAATGGTTGAATCAACTGTTACTGCAGTTGTTGCAAATAGAGCGAAACGGTTCTCCGGCTTCCCTAAAAAACATCTTTGTTTGCAGCGCTCCTTGAACCCCAGCCTTCGATCGGCAGTTAGCCTGAACACCGGCACATCGGACGATACCGAGCCATAGGCCCACAACGACCGCGCTTTGGTCTGCACCGAGCTGCGCCGGCCGCCTTCCCGCCACCAGATGCAAAAAAGCCCGCCGGAAGTCTCCAGGATGAATCAAGGGACATAGCCGGAGCGTTGGAAACCCAAGCTATCTCTTAACACGTGAGAAGCGGCATAGAGGTTTCAAGGTGTGAGGAACGGTAGCGGGCCTGTTCGAGGCCAGCATAGGTCAACGATGGGCGGCGGGGTCGGCTATTTCGACTCCACGCCCAGCTCAGGCCGCATGTCGATTGTATCGCCATCTCCGTGCACGGCATCATGATCCCAATTGTTCGTCTTCTCGGGCGTTTTGACGACAGCCTCTCGGGTGTCCCTGTCTTTGTCCTTGCGGGGCTTTGGACCTGGCACGTCGCGTGATGACTTCGGTTCCATATGCGGCTCCTTTAGTTCTCTCCAGAAACAAGGACGGGAGGCTCGGGTTCCAAAAACAAGAAAGCCCGTTGCCTCGGGCAGCGGACTTTCGCTAGGAGTTGAGGGGACATCTCCAACGCTGCGGAGACAACAGACCAACAGTGGATTGGTTGCAATGTTGGTCTCTGTTTCGCGGCGCGTGCTGTGAGCGCCTAGGGTATTCGAACATCAAAATCACGCTGGACGTTTATTCCCATGTGATGCCGGGAATGCAGGCCGACGTAGCGGAGCAAGTTGACGTCGCGTTGCAGGCGGCTATAAGCAGCGATCGAAAAGGCAAATAGTTGCAAAGTGCGCAGCAGCCGGCATTTCTCGACTGGACGCAGAATCAAAAAAAGCGCAGCGTTTGTAACTACTTGGAGGGATGGCCGAGCGGTTTAAGGCACCGGTCTTGAAAACCGGCGTGGGCGCAAGTCCACCGTGGGTTCGAATCCCACTCCCTCCGCCAAGTCAAGCCCTGAAAAGCCCGGAAACCATAGGGTTTGGCGATTTTTGGTTAGTGACCAACTAACCAACCTACCAACCAGATCGGTTCTGGGTCCGAATTCCCCCAGGCGGCAAAGGCATTGCAGGATTTCAGGGGCGAAAAATAGGCTGCAATGGTTGTAGCCCTTCGATCAGCATTTCATAGGTCGCCAAAATAACCTGATACGTCGAAGACGTTATATCCAGCCGGAGGATTTCTCCCCGACGCGTGGTGACAAAGGTTTTGCTCTCGAAAGAGTCCATAACTACGAATGTCGAACCGGCTGCTGCTTTGATCAGAGGTCCATCGGCCCGGCTGTCACCCAATGCTCTTCGGGCTTCATAGCGTTTTCCGCCGAGTGGGCTGATGCATTGCGAGTTGTTTTGATAGTCGGAAAGGCGGCGTCGAATTGGGCGATGGCCTTTTGGGGGACGGAACTATCAATGAGAGCCGATGACAGCTGCGATCCGGCCAAAAAATCAGCTATTTCCTCAAGGCTCTCTTTAAAAAAATAGAGACTCCTAATCGTGGAGTGAGCGCCTATGTAGGTCCAGTCTTTTGCTTGTTCAAACCGTTCCTTCGCGACTGCTTCAGGCCTTCTTCCCGTCCGGGCAGCATCGGCAATCGCTGAAAGATAGCGGCCGATTTCCGAAAATCCTGCATCAGCTAAATCAATGCTTGTTTGCACAATTTCAACCTGACGTTTCGCAACTAACATGAGGTGCATCAGCTTATGCGCGTCTGCTCGCTGCACGTCAGATGCACCCACAAACCACAGTGGCGGAAAGTCTCTAGGCCTTGTCATTGGCGCTTCCGCGATTTGGACAACGTATCGAGCCGCTGTTGCAGATGCCCATTGAGCACGATCATTTCCTTTAGCGCCTTCACAGGATCACCCTTGTGGAGCGCGATAAATTTGTCGGCGGTGGCTTGAAGCACTGCCTCTTGACGGCTGTCGAGCCTGACAATGTGGAAGCCGAACCCGCCGCGCCTTGACGCCCTGAATCAAGAAAACGCCCGCCACGTTTTGCGCAGCGGGCGCTAGTTCATGGGAGGAAATGAAACGCGTGCGGTCAAGGGTGGCCCCCTTTTTACCCTCGATGACGATACGCCTCGCCTGGTTGGATAATAAGCGCGCACCAGTTGAAGCACCGCATTATCCGGGTTGCGTGACTTTTCCGCCACAGACGAAGAAGCCCGGGCACCTGAGCAGCCGAGCTAAACCTGCAAATATGCAGGTTTGATGTGGGGGGATCTTGTTTCCTTTCAGTGCAGCAGCGGGGCGCCGACGATGGCCAGCGCTGCGGTGAGGGCGAGGAGCGGCAGCAAAGGCAGGGAGGCGGGTTAACCATGCCGAATCTAGATGCGGTTGGCCTTCAGCAGGCGTAAGATGGACTCGCGGGAGGGCATCTGGGAGGAGCCCTTTATGTTTGAAGTGCGGAGCTTTGTCGCCAAGATGGTGAAACGCGAGCGCGTAGCTGCCAAGCAGCGCGTGATGCCGCCGATAGTGAAAACACTCGCCGATCGGCCGGTTCACATCAAACCCCGGCCCGCCAAGAACAGACCGGCTCCGCCGCAGCATCACGCCGCCAGCAACATGTAGGCTTTCAGACGCCTGCACTTTCCGCACAGGACCGACGCTTAAGGATTGAGCGCCGACGCCCGAACCTTTGTCCCTCTTTCTCCAGAACCATCGTGCGGTGCCGGTGACGTTTGCGACGTTCCGCTTGGCGGGCCTATATCACCAGGGGACGGTGCGGCCGAGATAGTCGACATAGGTCAACCCCGGGGTTCCCCGCCTGGCAAGCAGGACGTTCACAAGGCTGGGGACGCTTTCCTCGATGCTCAGCCGTCCATCTGGTCCGCCCAACTCAGTACGGACCCATCCGGGCGCCATCAGCACCATGGCACGCGATGTTGCGGCATGACGGGCCGCGAAGCTTCGCATGAACATGTTCAGCGCCGCCTTGCTGCCGCGGTAGACCTCACGTTGACCTGTTTCGTTGTTGGAAATGCTGCCCTGCCCGGACGACATCACGCCGATCAGACCGGTCGCCGGGACAAATGGCTCCAGGCTCTCGAGGACACGCATCGGGCTGAGTGCATTTGTGACCATCACGCGAACGAACTCGTCGGTCGTCACATCAGCGATCGTTTCAGCCGGGTTGTTTGTCACGCCGGCATTGACGAACACTATGTCGAATGCCCTGCCCGACAGCCGGTCGCGCAAGGCCGCGACCTGATCGGGCTCGCAGATGTCGACCGTCTCGATTTCGAGCCGGCCGTCGAACGCATCCGCGAGATCGTGCAGCTTGGTCCGGCCGCCGCTTTCCCGGATCGTGCCAACGACATGCCAGCCTTTCCTGAGGAACTCGGCCGCCATCGCGTGGCCGAGGCCGCGCGATGCGCCGATAAGAAGGGCTGTACCTGATGGGGTGTTCAGAGCGTCTGCGGACATTGGGCAATCTCTTTCGTTTGCTGGGTGACCGCAGATATGGGCAAGCGGAAGCCACGCGCCAGACGCGCCAAATTCAAACTATGGTTGCATCCGGCGCTATGTCTGCCAGAACAGCTGGGATAAGGCTGTGCCATGGACAATGTGGACTTGAACCTTCTCGTGGCGCTGGACGTCTTGCTTGCCGAAGGCAGCGTGACGGGGGCGGCCCGCCGGCTCGGCTTGAGCACCTCGGCGATGAGCCGGACGCTCACGCGACTTCGCGCTGCCACCGGCGACCCGCTGCTCGTCCGGGCCGGACGCGGGCTTGTGCCCACGCCCCACGCCACGGAATTGCGCGATCGCGTCCATGAGCTCAGCCGGGATGTGCGAGCTGTTCTGCGGCCGCAGAACATGCGCCTGGACTTGGCCACGCTCGAATTGACATTCACCATTCGCGCCAGCGAAGCATTCCTGGAATTCCTTTCCGGCCGGGTCGTGATTGCGGTCACCCGTGCGGCGCCCCATGTGCGCCTGCGCTTCGCACCAAAGCCCGACAAGGACGCGCGTCCGCTTCGGGAAGGTCTCATCGATCTGGAGATCGGTTTGCTTGGAACGTCCGCGCCCGAGATACGCACCCAGTTCCTGTTCCACGACAAATATGTCGGCGTGGCTCGGGCCGGACACCCGCTTCTGACGGGCGCGGGTGTGACGCCCGAACGCTACGCCGCCTGCAAGCATGTGGTGGCATCACGGGAAGGAAATGTCGTCGAGCCGATCGATGGAGCCTTGGTGAAGCTTGGCCTTGGACGCACCGTCGTGGTTGTGGTGCCCGGCTACCCCGATGCAATGCGGATCGTGCGCCAATCGGATCTGGTCGCGACCGTGCCGCGCTCGTGTTTCGGCGATGCCGGCGCAAGCGACCATGCCGTCACGGCGGGTCTCGAGAGCTTCGAGCTCCCGCTTTCCATTCCAGAGTTCAAGATATCGGCGATGTGGCATCCTCGCATGGACGCCGACCCGGCGCATCGTTGGCTGCGCGATACCGTCATGTCGGTCTGCCGGGCGGCTTATCCCCGGCGATGAAGCGTGATCGCGCAGCGATAGTAAGTCCAACGCCAAGGCGGGAGACTTGCTCAGTCCGATTGCTGTGTGCGCTCCGCGATGGCAAATGCCTGCAGGTTCCTGGCCTTGCCGATGTCCTGGTCCGCGTTCGCGATGATCGAAAAGAAGGCTGCTCTCGCAATGTCCTTCTTGGAGGCCTTGGGGTGCGCTTTCCGGGCAGCTTTGACAAGCTGCTTGGGAGACATGTCGGGCGTGACGATCCTCATGAGAGTGTCGCCGATCGCACTCATTTCGCTTGCGTCCATGATGGGCGTCCCTGTGCTGACCAATGCCACAATAGCAAGGACAACTCGCGACCGACAATATGGTTCTGGAATGAAAAACCCCGCCGGCAGGGACCGGAGGGGTTAGTCCTGGGAGGACGCGCGTTGCGCTGCGTTCGACAAGCGCGTGCCGACCAAGTAGCGCCAGCTTGCGACACGGATGTGACACCCGGCGAGTGTGTGACAAGCCGTGAGCATGACACGGGCGGCCGGCATCAAGCCTTTCGAAAGGAGAAATGTGGTTCTGTTCGAAACTGAAGCGCGGGTGGCGCTGGCCAAAGGCAAGGCGATAGCGGTCGAATGGATATCTTTGGCATCAAGGGGCTGTTGATCTGCGCGCTGATCTTCATTCCGTTCGAGCATCTGTTTGCAGAGCGACCGCAGAAGATCCTGCGCAACGGCTTGGGTGTCGACCTGATCTATATGCTGTTCAACGGCCTCGTCATAAAGGCAGTAGTAGTCCTGATCGCGGCGAACACGCTCGAAGCCGCTGCAATGCTGGTCCCGCAATCGGTAACGCACGCGATCGGCGGCCAGCCAATCTGGCTGCAGGTCGCCGAAATCATCGTGATTACCGATATAGGTGTCTACTGGGCACACCGTGCGTTTCACGAAATCCCCGCGCTTTGGAAGTTCCATGCGGTCCATCACGGCATCGAGGAACTGGACTGGCTCGGTGCATTCCACTCTCACCCCGTCGACTCCATAATCACGAAGGCAATTTCGCTGACTCCGATCTTTTTTCTCGGATTTTCCGAAGCTTCGATCGCGGTCTTTTCCGTCATCTACTTCTGGCACACGCTGCTCGTTCATTCGAACTTGCGAATTCCGTTCGGCCCCTTGAAGTGGCTTATCGCCAGCCCGCAGTTCCATCGCTGGCACCATGCCAACCAGCGCGAAGCCTATGACAAGAACTTCGCCGGACAGTTGCCCTTCCTCGACGTGGTGTTCGGCACCTACAATGCGACTGGCAACAAAGTGCCTGAGAAGTATGGCGTCGATGATCCTGTCCCCTCCAGCTACTTCGGACAGATTGGCTATCCACTGCTGCGCCGCCGGAAACGATCAAATCGGGTAGTGCCGGAGAGCAAAGGCTGACGGCAGATATTGACCGCGGCTGTTGCCGCCCGATGCTGGCTGCTTCGCGCCGAACGGCGTTCAGGGGCGGCAACACAACCCCACTTGTCGTGTCGCCTGATGGCAGCAGAAATTCCTTCGTGGGTTGGTGCCGGCGGGTGCCGGCGATAAATGTAGGTCCTGCGCAATTTGCCACGAGGCTGGTTTCGGCATGGATTATCGCGACGACGACCTCACGAAATTCGAAGCGCACGGCGCCGCTCCTTTGCCGGCCGCGGCGGACGAAGGTCAGGTGGAGCACGAGGGCGCAAAGATCTGGTACGCGACGTTTGGGACGGGTTATCCCGTGATCCTGTTGCATGGCGGCCTTGGCCATAGCGGCAATTGGGGATTTCAGGTCCCGTCATTGGTCAAGAACGGCTATCAGGCCGTCACCATCGACAGCCGCGGCCATGGACGCAGCACCCGGGACGAACGGCCGTACAAATACGAACTGATGGCCTCGGATGTCCTGGCGGTGATGGACCGCCTGCAATTGAACAAGGCTATCGCAGTGGGTTGGAGCGATGGCGCCTGCGTTGCCCTGATCCTTGGGATGAAGGCCGCCGATCGCATCGCGGGTGTGTTCTTCTTCGGCTGCAATATGGATCCCAGCGGCACGAAGGAGTTCGAGGCCAGTCCGGTCATCGAGCGGTGTTTCAGCCGGCACAAAAAGGACTATGCCGAGCTGTCGGCCACGCCAGGTCAATTCGATGCGTTTGTCAAAGCTGTCGGCCTGATGATGAAGAGCGAACCCAATTACGGGGCCGCCGAACTGGGAGACATCGGCGTGCCCGTGGCGATCGTCCAAAGCGAGCACGACGAGTTTATCAAGGACGAGCACGCGATCTATCTGGCCCACAGCATACCGGGATCGGAATTGGTCATGCTGCCCGAGGTCAGTCATTTCGCGCCCTTGCAGCGTCCCGACCAGTTCAACCACGTGCTGCTGGTTTTCCTCAAAAAAATTCAACCCTGAGCCCTGCCGCACCGCTTCCGGAGTCCCAGCTCCGGGCCATGCACGCGAGACATCATTTCGCCTGCGAGGCTTTTCACGTCGAATCGGCTAAGCCTTGCGGCATGAACGAGACCTCACTTTATGCGCCGGTGAAGCGTTTCCTCGAAAACCTCGACTTCGTCGTGAAAGGCGAAATCGGCGGCTGCGACATCGTCGCGCTGCGCGAGGGAGAGCCCCCGATCGTCGTCATCTGCGAGTTGAAACTGCAGTTCAATCTCGAGTTGGTTCTGCAGGGCGTCGACCGCGCGGCTGCTTGCGATGAAGTGTGGCTGGCGGCGCGCATGTCGGCGCGTGGCAAGGGGCGCGAAAGCGATGCCAGGTTCCGCAACCTTTGCCGTCGGCTCGGCTTCGGCCTGATTGGCGTAACCGCCAATGATCGGGTCGAAGTGCTTCTCAGTCCGATCGCCGTGGCGCCGCGCAAGAATGCGCGACGGCGTTCTCGCCTTGTCGACGAGCACCAGCGCCGCCGCGGCGATCCTGTCGCCGGCGGAGGATCGCGCACTCCGATCATGACCGCCTACCGGCAGAGCGCCCTCGCCTGCGCCGCGGCGTTGGCGGACGGGCCCAAGCGCCCACGCGACCTGAAGGCGCTGACGCCGCTTGCGCCAAAGATCCTGCTGCATAATGTCTATGGCTGGTTCGCGCGCGTCGACCGCGGCGTCTACGATCTCACCGACGCTGGCCGTGCCTCGCTGATCCGTTGGCCGCAGGCCCCGGACAGTTCGCCAGGATGATCGTGAACGTGCTCTATGCCGTCGGTCAGTTTGAGCTGGATTTGCCGATCGAACCAGGGGATGCATGGTGATGGTGCGCATCCAGGACATGCGAAACCTTGGCCCGGCGACGGCGCGGATGTTGGCGGAAATCGACATTGTCTCCGACGACGTTTTGCGCAATCTCGGCTCGGTCGAAGCCTATCGTCGCCTGAAGTTTCGATTTGGCCGGCATGTGACGATCCTCGCGCTCTATGCCATGGAAGCTGCATTGTGCGACTGCGATTGGCGGAATCTCGATCAGGACACCAAGGTGTTTCTCCGACAACAGGTTGGCGCCGGCCAAGTCTTGGGGACGGCGTTACGCACGCCTCGCTGATCCGTTGGCCGCGGTCGTCCGACGATGAAACACGACACGGGATTTTGAACGCGCAAACCGCCTGAACACGGGAACCTGCCAGGCCTGTTGGTTGATTTTTCAGACAAAACATGCTGCTTGTCCCGCCCATGAAGACACTATGTATGACGGCCGTGGCGTCCTTGGCCCTGGCTTTTCCGGCCAGCGCCATGGACAGCGCCCTGCGCGCCGGCCTCCTGAAACTCGACCCGCAAACTCGCCTCGAACAACGTTGCGACGCCGAAATCCTCGACCGCATCTCTCATGACGACCGCAAGTTCAAGGCCGACCGCGTCGTCGCATACGCCTTCGCGACGCCAGAGATGAGCGCCGACGCGATCCGGAGCCCCGGTGCGGCGTTCCGCAGCAAGGGACAATGGTACCGGCTGAAATTCAAATGCCAGACGGGGCCGGACCATATGGACGTTCTCCAGCTCCGCTATCGGATCGGGGATGAGATCCCGGAGGCCGACTGGGCGAAGTACAATCTGTACGATTAGGTTCTCGCAGGCTCGCACCGGCATCTGGCTGCAGTCGGCGGCTGTTGAGAATCTCGCGTGGTTCCACCGCCACGAAAATGGTTTTCCAGTGTTGTCCGGTGCTGCGACTTGACGCCAGCGGACCGTGCCTTTAGGCCCGTTGCGACGATCGACGACGAACACTCGACGAAGGGCTTCCAGGTCGATGGAAATTTTTACCACCGCGGGCTTTTCGGCTCTTCTTCAGGTCATCGCTATCGATCTTGCCCTCGCGGGCGACAATGCCATTGTCATCGGCCTCGCGGCGGCCGGCCTGCCGGTCAGCCAACGCAAGCGAGCCATTCTTGTCGGCATCGCGGCTGCCACCGTTCTTCGCATTTTCTTCGCCTTGATCACACAATGGCTGCTGACCATTGGTCCCATGCTGCTTATCGGTGGCGGCCTGCTTTTGCTGTGGGTTTGCTGGAAGATGTGGCGCGAATTGCGTGTCAGCCACGACGACGAGCGCGACGCCACCGAAGCGCTGTCGAACGGCGACTTCGACAAGGATGGCGTCGTCGGCGGCAAGGGGCCAAGCAAGACCTTCTCGCAAGCCGCCTGGCAGATCGTCATTGCCGACGTGTCGATGTCGCTCGACAATGTCCTTGCCGTGGCGGGCGCGGCCATGAACCATCCGACGGTGCTGATTGTCGGACTGGCGCTGTCGATCGCGTTGATGGGCTTTGCCGCGTCGTTTGTCGCGCGCCTGCTGCACAAATACCGCTGGATTGCCTATGTCGGCCTGGTCATCATCCTCTATGTCGCGGTCAAGATGCTGCTTGATGGGGCCGTGCAGCAATTCCCCGATCATTTCGCTTTTTTGGCACCCTGGTTCGGATCGGGAGGCCACTGAGCCACCCCGATGGCGTGGACCAGCCCATCGACAGGTTTGCTTGATTGCTGAACCCGTGCTATTGCGCCGCGCGTATTGGCTCCGGCCATGCGCCACAGACCGACATTTTACAGCGACTTGAGGCCGGGGCACCGTTCCGGCCGTGTCCCCATTGGAAACTTGCCTATGTCCGCCCCTCGCGTCAGTTTCGTCAGCCTTGGATGCCCGAAGGCGCTCGTGGATTCCGAGCGCATCATCACGCGTCTGCGGGCCGAGGGCTACGAGATCGCCCGCAAGCATGACGGCGCCGATCTCGTTGTCGTCAATACCTGTGGTTTCCTTGATTCCGCTCGCGACGAGTCGCTCAACGCCATCGGCTCCGCGCTTTCGGAAAACGGCAGGGTCATCGTCACCGGCTGTCTGGGCGCCGAGCCGGACGTGATCCGCGAGAAGCACCCCAACGTTCTGGCGATCACGGGGCCGCAGGCCTATGAGAGCGTGATGGCCGCCGTCCATGAGGCTGCCCCTCCCTCGCACGATCCCTACATCGACCTCCTGCCGCCGCAGGGCGTCAAGCTGACGCCGCGCCACTATGCCTATCTGAAGATTTCGGAAGGCTGCAACAACCGTTGCACCTTCTGCATCATCCCGGCACTTCGCGGAGATCTCGTTTCGCGGCCGGCGGCCGATGTGCTGCGGGAAGCCGAAAAACTGGCCAAGGCCGGCGTCAAGGAACTCCTCGTCATCTCGCAGGATACCAGCGCCTACGGCATCGACATCAAGTACCAGACGTCCATGTTCGGCGACCGCGAAGTGCGGGCGAAATTCCTCGATCTCTCGGAGGAGCTGGGCAAGCTCGGCATCTGGGTTCGCATGCATTATGTCTACCCCTACCCGCATGTCGCCGACGTCATCCCCCTGATGGCCGAGGGAAAAATCCTTCCCTATCTGGATATCCCCTTCCAGCATGCCTCGCCGCAGGTGCTGAAGAACATGCGCAGGCCCGCCCACGGCGAAAAGACGCTTGAGCGCATTCGCGGCTGGCGCGACGTGTGCCCGGATCTCGCCATCCGCTCGACCTTCATCGTCGGCTTCCCCGGCGAAACGGACGACGATTTCGAGATGTTGCTCGATTGGCTGGATGAAGCGAAAATCGATCGCGCCGGCTGCTTCAAATACGAGCCGGTCAGAGGCGCCCGTTCCAACGACCTTGGGCTCGAGCAGGTTCCGCAGGAGATCAAGGAAGCGCGCTGGCATCGCTTCATGCAGCGCCAGCAGAAGATCTCGGCGACGCAGCTTGCCAGGAAGGTCGGCAAACGGCTGCCGGTGCTGATCGACGAAGCGCACGGGAACTCGGCAAAGGGCCGCACCAAATATGACGCACCTGAGATCGACGGCTCGGTCCACGTCCAGTCGCGCCGGCCGTTGCGCGCCGGCGATATCGTCACCGTCAAGGTCGAGCGCGCCGACGCCTATGATCTCTACGGTTCGGCCGTCTGACCCTTCCTCGCTTTTCCGACAAATGAAAAGGGCGCCTCGCGGCGCCCTCTCCATATCGAAATGTGATCCACCGCTTATTGCGGCAGCTTGTCGTCGACGCCCTTGACGTAGAAATTCATGCCGAGCAGTGTGCCGTCGTCGGCGACCTCGCCGTCCTTCAGCCATGCCGAGCCGTCCTGCTTGGCGATCGGTCCGGTGAAGGGATTCCAGCCGCCGGCGATCTTCTTTTCGGTCGCTTCGGCCATCGCCTTCACGTCATCAGGCATGTTGGTGTAGGGCGCGAGCTTGACCGCGCCGTCCTTGATGCCGAGCCAGACATTGTCCGGCTTCCAGCTGCCGTCGATGGCTGCCTGCACGCGGCTGATATAATAAGGGCCCCACTCGTCGGTCAGCGAGGTCAGCTGCGCGTTCGGCGCGAACTTGATCATGTCGGACGACTGGCCGAAGCCGTGCAGCTTGCGCTCTTCGGCCACCTGCAGGGCAGCGGTCGAGTCGGTGTGCTGGACGATGATATCGGCGCCCTGGTCGAACAGAGCCTTGGCGGCGTCGGCTTCCTTGCCCGGATCGAACCACGAGTTCACCCAGACGATCTTGGCCTTGAAGTTCGGATTGATCGATTGCGCGCCGAGCATGAAGGAGTTGATGCCCATCACCACTTCGGGGATCGGGAAGGAGACGATGTAGCCGGCGACGCCGGACTTCGATTCCTTGGCGGCGATCTGGCCGAGCACGTAGCGGCCTTCATAGAAGCGCGCATTGTAGATGCCGAGATTGTCCCCGGTCTTGTATCCGGTGGCGTGCTCGAACATCACCTTGGGAAACTTCTTGGCGACCTTCACTTCGGCGTCCATGAAACCGAACGAGGTGCCGAAGATGATCTTGCAGCCTTCGCGCGCCAGACGCTCGAAAGCCCGGTCGGCGTCGGGGCCTTCGGAGACGTTCTCCAGATAGGCGGTTTCGACCTTGTCGCCGAGAGCTTTCTCGACCTCGAGGCGGCCCTGGTCGTGCTGGTAGGAATAGCCGAAATCGCCGATCGGGCCGGTATAGACCCAGCAGGCCTTCAACTTGTCGGCGGCCTCTGCGGACGCCGCCAGCGACAAAGCCGCTGTCGTCGTCATCAGGGCAATAAGCAGTTTTTTCATTGTGTTACCTCTCTGTGTTAAGCCTTGGAGCTTCCCGTCTTTTTGTTGTTGTCAACGATCCGGAACGAATGGCTGCCCCAGGGAGGCCGGCGTGTTCATCATCGTCAGACGCTTGTTGCGCGAGATTAGAACGAGAACCACGACGGTTGCCAGATAGGGCAGAGAAGAAAGCATCTGCGAGGGCACCGGAATGCCAAAAGCCTGTGCATGAAGCTGGCCGATCCAGACCGCGCCGAAGATATAGGCGCCGGCCAGCACCCGCCACGGCCGCCAGGATGCGAACACCACCAGTGCGAGCGCGATCCAGCCGCGGCCAGCGGACATGTTCTCGACCCACTGCGGCGTATAGACCAGCGACAGATGCCCGCCGGCAAGACCGGCGCAAGCGCCGCCGAAGATGACCGCCAGGTAGCGGTAGCGGATGACCTTGATGCCGAGCGCATGCGCCGATGTGTGGCTGTCGCCGATCGAACGCAGCGTCAGCCCGGTACGCGTCTTGAACAGAAACCACATTACCGCGGCCGTCAGCGCGATCGAAATGTAGAACACAGGGTCCTGGCCAAAGAGCAGCCTGCCCACGATTGGAATCGAGCTGAGGCCGGGAATGTCGAGGTTGGGCAGCCTGACGCCAGGCTGGCCGACGAAGCGCGTTCCCATCATGCCGGAGAGGCCGAGACCAAGCAGCGTCAGTGACAGGCCGGTCGCCACCTGGTTGGTGGCCAGCGACAGCGTCATGACGGCGAACAGCAGGGAGAAAAGCGCTCCCACGGCGATCGCCGCCAGGAGGCCAACCCAGGGCGATCCGGTCAGATAGCCGGCTCCGAAGCCGCCGACGGCGCCTATGACCATCATGCCTTCGACACCGAGATTGAGCACGCCGGAGCGCTCGACCACCAATTCGCCGATCGCCGCGATCAAAAGCGGCGTCGCCGCCGTTGCGATGGTCAGGAGGATGTTGACGGTAATGTCCATCAGCGGGCTTCCTTCAACTTTGGCGCGGCCTCGAGCTTCGCGGGGGCTTCCTGTTTGGTCAGCGCCAGGCCGATCAATCGGATGCGGTAATGAATGAGCGTGTCGCAACCGAGCACGAAGAACAGCAGCATGCCCTGGAACACCCTCGCCACCTTGTCGGAAATGCCGAGCGCGCTTTGCACCGCCTCGCCGCCGAGATAGGTCAGCGCCAGAACCAGGCCCGCGGCGACGATGCCGAGCGGATTGAGGCGGCCAAGGAAGGCCACGATGATGGCGGTGAAGCCATAGCCGGGCGAAATCACGGGCTGCAGTTGCCCAATGGCACCGGAGACTTCCGAGATGCCGGCAAGGCCGGCCAGCGCGCCCGACAGCAGGAAGGCGAAGAATACCATGCGGTTCAGGCCGAAGCCGGCGAACCGCCCTGCCCTCGGACTGGAGCCCAGCACGCGGACCTCGAAACCCTTGAGCATGCGGCCCATCAGGATCCAGATCAGCACCGCCGCAACCAGGGCGAAGACGAAGCCCCAATTGGCTCGTCCGGCATCGGGCATCAGCTCCGGCAGCACGGCCGAGTCGCCGAACTGGATCGTCTGCGGAAAGCCGTGTCCCTGCGGATCGCGCCAGGGACCGCGCACCAGCCAGTCAAGGAACAGCTGCGCGACATAGACCAGCATCAGGCTGGTCAGGATCTCGTTGGTATTGAACCGGGTCTTCAGCAAGGCCGGGATCGCCGCGTAGGCCGCACCGCCGACCATGCCGAGCAGAAGCATCAGCGGCAGCACCAGCGGGCCCTCGAATTGCGGAAACAGCACGGGAATGATGGAGCCGAAGATTGCGCCGAAGATGAACTGGCCTTCGGCGCCGATGTTCCAGATGTTGGCCTTGTAGCAGACCGACAAGCCGACAGCGATCAGGATCAGCGGCGCGGCCTTGATTGCCAGCTCATGCAATTGCCAGACCTGGCTGATCGGCTCGATGAAATAGATCTTGAATGCGTTGAGCGGGTTGACGCCGAGCAGCGCGAACATAATGGCTCCGGCGATGATGGTCAGCGCGAAGGCGATGAACGGCGACAGCATCGAAAACAGCGCCGAGCGCTGCGGGCGTTTGACGAGTTCGAGGCGCATCATGCCGTCTCCAGCGTGTGTTCGGCGTGGCCGGGTTCGGCGCCGCCCATCAACAGGCCGACCTTCTCGAAAGTCGCCTCGGCGATCGGCATCGGCTTGGACAATTCGCCATTGTGCATGACCGCGATCGCGTCCGATATCTCGAACAGCTCGTCCAGATCCTGGCTGATCACCAGTACGGCCGATCCGCTGCGAGAGAGCTCGATCAAGGCCTGGCGGATGTGGGCGGCGGCACCGGCGTCGACGCCCCATGTCGGCTGGTTCACCACCATGACGCTTGGCCGGCGGTCGAGTTCGCGGCCGACGATGAATTTCTGCAGATTGCCGCCCGAAAGTGCCGCCGCTTCGGGATCCGGCGCGCTTTTGCGCACATCCATCGCCTCGATGATGCGTTGCGAAGCGGCGTAGACGGCGCCGCTCTTGACCATGCCACCGGCGCCGACAAAAGCCTTGCCGTCCGTGGCGTGGCGCGACAGCAGGAGGTTTTCCGAGAGTTTCATGCGCGGTGCGGCACCATGGCCGAGACGCTCCTCCGGCACGAAGGCAGCCCCCAGCAGGCGCCGCCCGGTAATGGTGAGGCCGCCGGCGTCCTTGCCACGGATGCGCACCGAGGCGGTATCCTGCTGCAAAACCTCGCCGGAGACGGATTCGAAGAACTCGCCCTGGCCGTTGCCGGCGACGCCGGCAATGCCGATCACCTCGCCGGCGCGGACATTGAGGCTGACGTTCTTGAGCGGAATGGAAAACGGCGTTGCCGGCTTGCGGTTGAGGTCGCGGATTTCGAGCAGCGGCTGCGCGGTTTCGATCCCCTCGACCGGCGCCCGCACCACCGCCTGCACCTCGCTGCCGACCATCATGCGGGCGAGCGATGAGGCTGTCTGCTCGCGCGGATTGCAGTGACCGACCACCTTACCATGCCGCAGCACCGTGGCGCGGTCGCAGATGCGTTTGACCTCTTCGAGCCGGTGCGAAATGTAGAGGATCGATTTGCCTTCCGAGCGCAACCGTTCCAACGTCTCGAACAGCTTGTCGGCCTCCTGTGGCGTCAGTACCGATGTCGGCTCGTCCAGGATGATGAGTTGTGGCGTCTGCAGCAGGCAGCGGATAATCTCGATGCGCTGGCGCTCACCGACCGAAAGGTCGCCGACCAGCGATTCCGGATCGAGCGGCAAGCCGTAACTGTAGGAAAGCGCCCTCGCCTTGGCCGCGATGCTGCTGATCGGCGAGCCGTCATCCAGCGACAGCGCGATGTTCTCGGCAGCCGTCAGCGCCTCGAACAGCGAAAAATGCTGGAACACCATGCCGATGCCGAGCTTCTTGGCGGCGCCAGGGCTGGTGATCCGCACCGCTTGGCCATTCCAGAAAATCTCGCCCGAATTGGGCTCCAGCGAGCCGAACAGCATCTTGACCAGCGTCGACTTGCCGGCGCCGTTCTCCCCGAGCAAAGCGTGGATTTCACCTTTGGCGATGTTGAGGTCGATATGGTCGCACGCTGTCAACGTGCCGAATATCTTGGTCAGGCCACGAACCTCAAGCAGGTTCGCCCCATCATGATTTGCACTCACAGTGCCTCCCATCCGGATTACCGGACATGTTCTGTGTTCCCGCAAGCATCGTATGCGCGGCCGGCTCTCGTGCGAAAGCAGCACCCGACTTGAAAGAGCTTCAAGAATTTCAGCGGAAACTCAAGGGTAAAGATTAGCCCTTCTCGCACAAGGATACGGCTGGCCGGCTTTCCGTGCAAACCATGCCCGCCGCTGCGGCAGGACGTTGAAAACCCAGGCAGCCTGTCGTCAGGGAACCAGGACGGTCGTGCCTGTCGTTCTACGTCCTTCAAGATCCTGATGTGCCTTGCCCGCGTCCTTCAGTGCATAGCGCTGATTGATCTTGATCTCGACAGCACCGCTGAGCACGACCTCGAACAGTGCGGCGGCGGAGGCGTCGAGGTCCTCGCGTTTGGCATTGTAGACGAACAGCGTCGGCCTCGTGGCGAACAGCGAGCCCTTCTGCGCCAGCAGCGACATCGAAAACGGCGGGATGGGTCCGGAAGACTGCCCGAAGCTGACGAACATACCGAGCGGCTTGAGGCAGTCGAGCGAGGCCGGAAATGTGTCGTTGCCCACGGAATCAAAGACAACGTCGCATTTCCTGCCGCCGGTGATCGCGGCGACGCCGGCGACGAAATCCTGCTCCTTGTAGTTGATGACGTGATCGAAACCGTGTGCCTTGGCCAGTTCGATCTTGTCGGCAGAGCTGGCGGTGCCGATGACCGTCGCCCCGAGATGCTTCGCCCACTGGCCCAGAATGAGCCCGACGCCGCCGGCTGCTGCATGAAACAGGATCGTGTCGCCTTCCTTCACCTTGAAGGTCCGGCGCAGCAGATATTCCGCGGTCATGCCCTTCAGCATCATGGCGGCCGCCTGTTCGTCGCTGATGCCGTCCGGCACCTTGACGACCTTGCTGGCATCGATGACGCGCTCTTGCGCATAAGCGCCCGTCGTCACGGCATAGGCAATCCGGTCGCCGGGCTTCAGCCAGTCGACGTCCTGGCCGACTTCCAGCACCACGCCGGCGGCTTCGCTGCCCGGAATGAGCGGAAACCCGCCGGGCGGCGGATAGAGGCCCGAGCGATGATAGACATCGATGAAATTGAGACCGATCGCGGTATGCCTGACCAGGATCTGGCCCGAACCCGGCTGGCCGGGATCGGCGTCTTCATAGGTCAGGACTTCCGGGCCGCCATTGGCATGGATGCGGATCGCTTTGGACATGGAGGGGATTCCTTGAAAAGCGGCTGGTCAGGGCTTTTTGGCGCCGAGGTTTGGAAAGAACTGCATGAGGCCACCAATGGTTGCAAGGTAGAGCCCGGTAACGGTAATGCCGATCTTGGTGAAGGTGCCGACCTGCTCGCCCAGCACGCCGATCTGATCGTAGAAAGCGGCGAGCGCCGCCTGCGCGAGCGCAAGCGCGCCAAAGGCGCACCACAACAGTGTCATGCCGAGATTGATCGGCCGCAGCCGCTCCACCCGCACCGGATGGATGAAGTTTATCGGGACAAAAGTCAGAATACCGGCCACCACGACCACCGCGAACGAAACCCATTGTCCGGGTTCGATGACGAATAGAGTGAACACCACCATGTTCCAGACCACGGGGAATCCCTTGAAGAAGTTCTCCTTCGTCTTCATGCCGGTGTCGGCATAGTAGATCGCGCTCGACACGACGATGATGGCGGCCGAAAGGAACGAGAGGCCTTCGCCCATGAAGCCCCGTTGGTAGAGCGCGAAGGCCGGGATCAGCACGTAGGTCACATAGTCGATAATGTTGTCGAGGAGTTCGCCGGACCAGGTCGGCAGGATTTCCTTGACCTCCAGCTTTCGGGCGATCGGCCCATCGATGCCATCGACGAAAAGCGCCAGTCCGAGCCACCAGAACATAGCCGTCCAGCGCTCCTCGCTCGCCGCGACCAGCGACAGGAAAGCCAGGAACGAACCGGAGGCGGTCAGCAGATGCACCGAAAACGCGCGCGCCTGCGGCCAGGTGACCTTCTTCTTCGGTCGCGGAATTCGCTCGGTGATCTTCTCGGCGATTTTCCGGGCCTTTGTGTTCTTTCTCACGGGCCCCGCCAATCCAGCTTGCAGATTTCGGCCGAGCGGCCGGCGAAATTCCAATTGCGGCCAAAGGCGCGCATCTTGCTCTTGTCGGACCTCGCCACGATGATCTCCGGCGCGATCCAGTATTCGGAATTCGTGATCACCGTATCCTTCTCGCGGTCCTTGCCCGCGATTGGCGTGACCGCCCCGTCGATGATCTTCGGTATCTGGAAAATACGCGTCTTGTCCCGCGTTTCATAGGTAATCGGCACCTGTTCGACGCCCAGGAATTTGCCGACGAGGATCGAGAGCAGCGACGTCGTCCCGCCGGCCTTGCCGGTGAAGATCTTGGTCAATGCCTTGACCGCGTAGACCGAGGCTCTGATGTCGATGAACAGGCCTGCGGTCCAGTTGCCGCGACTCATGTAACCGGGGATTTCCATGATCAACCCGAGATTGAGGCCGGAGAGGTCGACCTCGCCGAAATGCCCGGCGTCGAGACGAAAACCCGCCCAGGTCTGGCAATAGCCCTCGGTCGGAGGATGACTGCCAAGCGACAGCACGCAAGGACAAAAAACCGTGCAATTGCAGGAGAGTGCGAGCTCTCCTTTCATTGCCCAGCTTTGATCTGCCATCGAATTTCCCCTCGTCATAGCGAGACTACTAGCAGCGCGGCTGCCCAGACAAGCAGTATCGCACCAGCCAGCCGGGTTGGAAGACTGCCCGTCGTCTGTTTTTCAATCAGGGTGAACACCCCGATCAGCGCCATCCAGAAGACATTCATCACGCCCACGGCGAACATCACCAGCATCAACGCCCAGCAACATCCCAGGCACCAGATGCCTTGCGCGGCGCCGAGCCGAAACACGCGGACGGTCTCGGCACTCCAGTTCGAAAACAGGATCGAGAACGGGTTCCGGCATTTCGTCAGGCAGGCCTCCTTGAGGCCGCTGAACTGGTAGAGGCCGGCAACCAGCAAGGCGAGCCCACCAGCAACGCCAAGCACCGGATCGAATATCCCGCCGGAGGCGGCGAATGCGTGGACAGCAAGTGTCAGTGCCGCAAACAGCATCGAGGCGGCAAGCCAGACGCAGAGGTAGCCGGCAACCAGCACCAGCGGATGGACGACTGACTCCCCCTTGATCCGCGCGGTATCGGCGATCTCGCAATAAATGCGGATCATTGGTGCCGCGGATGGCAGCATCGCGGCGATCGCCATGAGAAACCACATGAGGATGAGCGCCAGGGTATGCGGGCCGATGCTTGCGTCGAGCGGCGCTGGTGAAAGGCAGAGCGCGAAGAACCGTTCGAGGACGGCTGGTAACGGCAGTTGCGGCAAATTACGCAACAAGGCATCGCCTGGCGCGCTGATCTGGGTTTCGGCGCTGCGAATCGCCATCGCGGCTAGCAGCAGCCAGGCCAATGCGATGCTTGCACCGACGACGACGTTGACCGTCAAGCGCGGGTTGCGCGCGACGTTTGCCGTGGCGCGGCCGGCACGATCGAGGTGGCTGAAATCATCCTGTTGGCCGGTCATTCCACTCGAATGGGCCGAATCGCCGCGTTGATCAAGCCGCATGATCTGCCCTATATGCGTCTCTTGACTGGCAGGTCTGATGGCCGCCTCGCACAGCAAGCCGGAAACCGATCTTGGAGCATCAGGAAATAGCGCGGATACTGATCGCAGGCACGGGGCCGGCGGGATTGATCGCCGCACTTGGCTTCGCCGATGCCGGTTT
Source organism: Mesorhizobium salmacidum (SeqCode) (assembly GCF_037179605.1). Classification (NCBI taxonomy): domain Bacteria; kingdom Pseudomonadati; phylum Pseudomonadota; class Alphaproteobacteria; order Hyphomicrobiales; family Phyllobacteriaceae; genus Mesorhizobium; species Mesorhizobium salmacidum (SeqCode). Next base: position 210,610 of record NZ_JAPYKS010000009.1, on the reverse strand, counting down.
TCCGGTGACGATTGCCGGGCCCGAGGTTTCAGCTCCCGATGGCCGCACCACGGCGCTCATGACGCCTGCGCTGAAAGTGCTCGAACGGCTGGGCGTGTTCCAGGACATCGTGCCCAAGGCCGCACCCTTGAAGGTGATGCGCATTGTCGATGCGACCGGCCGGCTGATCCGCAGTCCCGTCGTCACTTTCCGCGCCAGCGAGATCGACGAGGAACAGTTCGGCCTGAATATGCCCAACAGCGTCCTTGGACCCGCGCTTGCCGGCAAGGTGGCGGCGCATTCCGGGATCGAATGGCGCAGATCGATGGTGAAGGCCTGGCATCTCGGCGGCGACAAAGCTCATGCCGCGCTGGCTGACGGCAGCGAGATCGATGCATCGCTTGCGGTCGCTGCCGATGGTCGGCTGTCGCCGGCCCGCGAGGCCGCCGGCATCTCGACGGCGGCGCGCGCCTACCCTCAGGCGGCGCTCGTCCTCAATTTTGGCCACAGCCGCGAACATGGCTTCACCTCGACGGAGTTCCATACCGAGACTGGCCCGTTCACCCAGGTTCCGCTGCCGGGCAATCGCTCCAGCCTTGTCTGGGTGGTCAAGCCCGAGACCGCCAGGGAGCTTGCCGCGTTGGACGACGCAACGCTCTCGCTGCGGATCGAACGAAAGATGCAGTCGATGCTCGGCCGGGTAATCGTGGAGCCGGGCCGCCAGATTTATCCATTATCGACGGTGACCCCTCTGCGTTTCGCGGCGCGACGGGTGGCGCTTGTCGGTGAAGCCGCGCACGTATTCCCGCCGATCGGTGCGCAAGGCCTCAACCTAGGCATCAGGGATATCGACGATCTGGTTGGAATCGCAACGGAAAATCGCGGAGACCCCGGCGCTGCCGAGACCCTTGCAGCCTACGATTTCAAACGCCGGCCTGACATCCTCGCGCGGAGTAGCGCGGTCAATCTGCTCAACGTGTCGCTTCTTTCCGATATGTTGCCGGCGCAAATGGCGCGTGGCGTCGGTCTCGGCGTGCTTGGTGGTTTTGCACCGCTTCGCGCCTTTTTCATGCGCGAAGGGCTGCGTCCCGGCAGCGGCTTTGCGGCCCTTGCGGGCGGCCTTCGGAAGCCGACGCGGCAGCGGTAGCGATTTTGCGGGCTTTGCCGCGGTACGTTCATCCAAAACCTTTGTTGCGCATTCCGTGTATTTTGAAGGCGCTCAGACGCCCGGGATTGAATTGATGCGGAGTCTGCGCCAAATAAAGTCAAGGAATTCAGTGGTGAGTACGATGAAAACGGCCAAATTCGCGATCGGACAGGTGGTTCGCCACCGGCTGTTCCCGTTCCGAGGCATTATTTTCGACGTCGATCCGCAATTCGCCAACACCGACGAATGGTACGAAGCCATCCCCGCCGACGTGCGGCCGCGCAAGGACCAGCCGTTCTACCACCTGCTCGCCGAGAACTCGGAAACCGAATACATCGCCTATGTCTCAGAGCAGAATCTGCTCGAGGATCAGTCGGGAGAACCCGTCCGCCATCCGCAGATCAAGGAAATGTTCGACAAGAAGCCGGATGGGCGCTACGCGCCGAAACGGCAGTCCAGGCACTGACTTCCGGCATACTGAGACGGACAGAAATGAAAAAGCGGGGCATGACCCCGCTTTTTTTGACTCGACAATGACCCGATGGTGGATCAGTTCGCGGTCTTCGCCTTGTCCTGCTCGTCCTTGAGCTTCTTGGCGAAGTCCTGGTTGTTCTTGGCGACGAAGTCCTGGAGCTTCTTCTGCCGGTCCTCGATGTCCGACTGCTGCAGCGGGGGGCCGTCATAGGCGCCGCTGAAGCCCTGCAGCGCGATCTTGATCGGGTTGGCCTGGTTCTGGAAATTGATCGAGGTCAGCGTGATGCCCTGACCCTTCTTGAACGAGGCGACGAGCTGGTCGGTCAGCGGCACTTCGGCCACGCAACGATCCGGGAAGCAGATAACATAGTCGAGCTTCTGCGCCTTGCCGGTGTCGATCTGCAGGCCGATGCCGGGAGGCACGAGGCGACCGGTCGGGACCGTCACCTGGAACACCTTGCGGTTCACCTTGCCCTTGAGCTCGATCAGGCTGACGCCGGTGACGAGCTGGCCATTGCCAGCGGTGACGATGTTCTGGACATTGCAGATGTCGACATCTTCCTGCTTGGTGCAGGCCTTGAACCAGCCCTGCGGAATCTGCGGCTGCTGCTGCGCGGAAGCAGAGGGAAGTCCTGCGCCGAGAAAGCCAACCACGCCTGCGGCCATGACCGACAGGCGGTACGCGTTGCTGTTCAGGCTCGTCATGTCGTGTACTTCCTCTCAATGATCCCGGGACCGGCTTCTTCGTGCCGTGTGGTCCAGCTACCTGTTGCCAAAATGAGGCAACAGAATGACTTCGGACGGCGTGTTACACTGCAAGCGGCGTCGAATCCAGCCCGCTCACTTGTAATTCTTGACGACGCCATTGGCCGCCACGCAGTTGCCCCATGCTAGGGTGCGGACCGAATCATCAAGCCGACCTGTTAAGGAGACGGTCATGGGCCGCGTTCTTGTTTGGCTGGTCACCGCACTATCGTTTTTCACCCTGTCGTCGCCACCGGCGCTGTCGGAGCCGAAATACGCGATTGCGATGCAGGGCGAACCGGCCCTGCCGCCGGACTACACCCATTTCAGCTACGTCAATCCCGACGCTCCGAAGGGTGGCAGCATCACTTATTGCGTGGTCGGCAGCTTCGACAATCTGAACCCTTTCATCCTGAAAAGCCTGCGCACGACGGCGCGCGGCATGATGGACACGATCTTCGGCAATCTGGTCTTCGAGCCGCTGATGCAGCGCAGTGCCGACGAGGCTTTTACCCTCTACGGGCTTTTGGCCGACACCGCCGACATGGACCCCGAGCGCAAGAGCATCGAGTTCCATCTCAACCCGAACGCCAAATGGTCGGATGGTCAGCCGGTGACGCCGGAAGACGTGCTGTTCACTTACGATGCCTATACGCAGAAAGGCCGCCCACCCTACAGCGACCGCATGGCCAGGATCGCCAAGCTCGAAAAGACCGGCGACCATAGCGTGCGCTTCACCTTCAACGACAAGGCCGATCGTGAGTTTCCCCTGATCATCGCGCTGACGCCGATCATCCCCAAGCACGCTTTCGACATCGACACTTTCGACAGAACGACGCTGAAGCCGTTGATCGGAAGCGGTCCCTACGGGATCGCGCAGGTGACGCCCGGCCAGCGGATCGTCTTCAAGCGCAACCCCGACTATTGGGGCAAGGATGTTCCCGCCAAGCGGGGTTTCGACAATTACGACCAGATCACCATCGAGTATTTTCTCAACGCCAACGCCAAGCTCGAAGCCTTCAAGAAGGGGCTTTGCGCCATCGACGACGACGGCGATCCCGTGAAACGCGAGCGCGACCTCGACTTTCCCGCCTTCCATAGGGGTGACGTGGTTTCTGAAACCTTCGACACCGGCATTCCGCCCGTCGTGACCGGTTTTCTGTTCAACACGAGGTTGCCGAAGTTTTCCAACCCGGTGGTTCGGCGCGCGCTCGGCATGCTTTACGATTTCGAATGGGCCAACAAAAATCTGTTCGGCGGCAAGTACACGCGCACGATGAGCTATTGGCAAAATTCCGAGCTTTCCGCGCTCGGCCATCCGGCTGACGACAGGGAAAAGGCGCTTCTGGCGCCCTACCCCGGCCGCGTGCCGGCCGACGTCATGGACGGCACCTGGAAACCGCCGGTGACAGACGGTTCGGGCCAGGACCGCAAGGTGCTGAAGATCGCTTTCGACCTTCTGAAAAGCATCGGCTACCACGTGAACAATGGCACGATGATCGATCCCGATGGCAAACCTTTTGGTTTCGAGATCCTGACCGCCTCGCAGGACGAAGAGCGTCTGGCCGGCATCTACCAGCGCACATTGGAGAAGATCGGCATCAACGTCAGCATCCGCAGCCTCGATGGCGACCAGATCCAGTCGCGCAAGCAGCGTTTCGATTTCGAAGTCCTGATCGGCTCCAGCGGCTTCAACAATTCGTTGTCCCCTGGCATCGAGCAGATCGGGCGCTGGTCGTCCGCCGCGGCCAGGACAGAAGGATCGTTCAATCTCGCCGGCGTCGCCGATCCGGCGATCGATGCCGCCATCGACGCAATGCTGCGAGCCCGTTCGAAGGAGGATTATGTCGCGGCGGTTCGCGTTCTCGACCGGCTGCTGATCTCCGGCAATTACATGGTGCCGATGCAATACAACACGCAGCAGTGGCTTGCTTACTGGAATTATCTGGAACATCCGCGAAAGACGCCCATATTCGGTTACCAGTTGCCGACCTGGTGGCGCAAACCGAACTGAAAACCCGGAGATAGAGATGAGCGAAGCGAACGCCATAACCGTCGATGTGGTGTCGGACGTCGTCTGCCCGTGGTGCTTCATCGGCCAGAAGCGGCTGGACAAGGCGGTCGCCGCGGTCGGAGACGTCGAAGTTCATATACGCTGGCGGCCGTTCCAGCTCGATCCGACCATTCCGCCGCAAGGCAAGGACCGCCACGAATACATGCTGGCCAAGTTTGGCAGCGACGAGCGCATTAGCGAAATTCATGCCCGCATCGAGCCGCTTGGCGAGGCCGAGGGCATTTCCTTTGCCTTTGACGCCATAAAGGTGGCGCCGAACACGCTCGACGCGCATCGGTTGATTCGCTGGGCTGGTGCCGCCGGCGAGGACGTTCAGAACCGGCTGGTGCGCCGCCTGTTCCAGCTGAATTTCGAGGAAGGCGTCAACATCGGCGACCATACGGTGCTGGTCGAAGCTGCCCGCGAGGCCGGCATGGACGCCTCGGTTGTTGAAACGCTCTTGCCGAGCGACGCCGATGTCGAAGCGGTTCGCACGGAAATCGCCACCGCTTCGCGCATGGGCATCACAGGCGTGCCGTGCTTCCTGCTCGAGGGTAAATATGCCGTGATGGGCGCGCAGGACGCGGACACGTTGGCTGATGCGATCCGTCAGGTCGCGGCGGCCAAGGCGCGTGGTGAATTGGAAAAGGCCGACTGAGGCCAGCAGACGCCACTTCGCCATTTTGGCCCTGCTGATGGAACCAGCCACCGTTGGCGCGCTGGTGCGGATCAACCCCTTGGTTGATGACGGGACAGGCGAGTTTGGCGACGTCGCTGCGGCAAGAAATCAGACATTGAGGGCAGGGTATTTCGGGAATTCTGGCCAGGCCCAGTAAGAAAATCCCCCGCCTCACACGACTTTTGAGTCACAAAGCCGTGTACGAAGCTTCCCTAAGGGAAGATCTACCGCGGCCACGGCCGTGGTGCCTAAACGGCTGAAATTCCTTGAAATGTTCTGATCATCATCCACGATTTTGATGTCAATTCGATCTTAAATCTGTTGCCTCAGGGCAACGGCCGCGGCGGCTTTCTGATCGGCCCGGTTTAAAATTAATGGAAAATGATCAATTGGTGTTACCATCCGTAACAAAATAAAAAAGGTTTGGGCGGGATCGTGATTCGGATCGGCAGACGATCGCAAGAGTCAGTACCGGATGGACTACACCGCGACGCCGCAGGGCAGTCGCATTTGACGCCGGTATCCTCGATGCGCAATTTCTGGGGGCTCATGCGAGCCTACTGGGTCTCGGACCGCTGGAAGGAAGCCTGGACGCTGACGCTGGTGATCGCGCTGCTCACCGCGCTGTCCAGTAAGGCCAGCGTGTGGTTCGCCATGGCTTCGGGCGAATTGGTGAATTCGATCGCCTTCCTGCACGACGCCGCCAACACCCGTCCGCTGGAGACAATCCTGACCAACGCCGGCGTGCTGGTGCTGCTCGTCCTGCTCAAGGATGCCGGCTTCACCGGTATTCGCAATCTCGTCTCGGCAACCTTGCACCGCAAATGGCGTGGCTGGCTGAACGACAAATTCAACCAGGCCTTGCTCGACGGCAATCACACCCATTTCCATGCTCAACATGGTTCCGCGGACGGCGGCATCGTTGCGCCCGACAATGTCGACCAGCGCATCCAGGAATCGATCAAGGACATGACCGGCGGTGCGATCGGCCTCGCCATGGGCGTGCTGGGGCTGGCGACCTCGCTCTACTTTATCGGCCAGAACCTGCTGCAGTCGTCAGTGGAGGTCAAAGGACTGGAGTTCCTTGGCAGCTATGGCAGCGCTGTTCTCGCCCTCCTCGCGGTTGCCACTTACGTGCCCCTCAACACTTGGATCGCCGTCAAGCTCGGCAGCCTGCTCGAACGTCTTAATATTCGCATGCAGAAGGCCGAGGGAAGCTATCGTAGCGAACTGACGACATTTCTGCGCCGCAGCTTCCACGTCGCCGCCTCACATGGCGAGGGCGTGCAGAAAATGATGCACGACCGGCTCTATGTCGACATCGATCGCACCTGGGGACGGCTGAATGTCGTCAACACCAGCTATATGTCGTTCGAGTTGATCTACAATTTCATCGGCGCCCGTATTGTGGCCTATGCTCCTGGCCTGGTGCCGTTTATCCACAGCCGCCTGGACTATAAAGGCTACATCACCGGCTCCGAAATGGTGGGCCAACTCATCAGCCAGTGTTCGTGGTTCATCCATGTCATGCCCGCCATCGCCACGCTTCGCGCCAATAGCCAGCGTGTGACGGAGCTCGCCAACGCGATCGAGAATGTCCAGCACCCACAGGAATTCTACAGCCAGAGCGGCCGCTCCGACTTCCACTACGCCAGCCAGAATCCGGTTTTCGGCCTGACCATCCAGAAGCTGGAGCTGGCGCATCAGGGCGAGGACGCGACGCCATTCCTCAGCTCCGCCAACCTGCGCTTCCGGCGCGGCGAATGGACCTTCCTGAAAGGCGAATCCGGTTGCGGCAAGACCTCGCTGATCAAGGCGATCAACGGTTTGTGGCCCTACGGCCGCGGCACTATCGTCTTCCCCGAGGGCGTGAAGAGTTTTTATGCCGCCCAGGAGGTCAAGCTGCCGCAGGTGTCGCTGAAGCAGCTGGTCTGCCTGCCCGGCTCCGAACGCGATCATGGCGATGCCCAGGTCGCGTCGGCGCTGCACAAGGCTGGCCTTGGCGATTTCATCGAACACATGGCCAATGAAAGCCGCGAGGGCAAAAGCTGGGATCAGGTCCTGTCGGGCGGCCAGAAACAGAAGCTGGTGGTGGCTCGTATCATACTGCAGCAGCCGGGACTGTTGTTCCTCGACGAGGCGACCGGTGCTCTCGACCCTGACGGCAAGATCGCCTTCCACCAGGCCATCAAGGACAACTGCCCGGATGTGACGGTGATCAGTGTCATGCACGAAGCCGTGGCGCCGAGATCGGCTGCCGGCACCGAGTTCTACCACTCGATGGTCTTGATTGCCGACGGCGTCGCCACGAAGAAGCCGCTCGCCCCGAGCCTGCCTCTCGAACTCACCACGATCCTGGCCCAGCCAAGGCCGGTCGAGGACAAATGGACGCGGTTCTCGCGCCGGCTGAAGCAGAAATAACGACGACGTCACCGGGACTTGTCGCGTTGAACGGCACACGGTGATCACAGTCTCGCGATCGGCGCCGTTCGGCACTGTTTTCCTTCCTCACCGCGATTGACTCGGCAAGGCGCGCTCCTATGTTGCGCCGGCTTGCAGACAGTCAAAGCGAACCCGCAAGCGGAAAGGTCACCGCGCCATGCCTGGCGACAGTCACAGTCGAACGCAACCGCCGTCCGCTTAGACGTGACCTGAATGGTTCATGTCCTGCCGGACGGCAAGGAGTGAACCATGAAAGATTTTTCCCCGGTAGCGGACGACGAGGCCGTCGCCATCGCCCGCATCCTTGCCAATGACCACGTCGCCGACGTTGTCGAGGCGCTCAATCATGAATCGCGCGAAACCGCGACGGAGCTGCTTTGCGCCGTACCCTTCGAACGGCTGGTCGAGATTTTCGATCAGCCTGAGCTTGAGGGCGCGCCCGAACTGGCGGAGGCCCTGCCCCGTCCCAAGGCGAGCAAGCTGCTCACCGCCATGTCCGTCGACCGTGCGGCCGACATCCTGCGCGAGCTCGAAGAGCCGGTACGCTCCGAACTGCTCGGCGCGTTGGCGCCGCCGCTGCGCGCGACCCTGCTTTCCATTCTGGGCTATCCTGAAGGCAGCGCCGCCTCGATCATGACGACGGAGTTCGTCAGCGTTCCCTCCGACTGGACCGTCGGGCGCACGCTCGATTACATCCGCAAGGTCGAGCGGACGCGCGAGACCGTCTATGCAATCTACATCGTCGATCCGCAAACACACCTCCTGGTGCGGTCGACGGGCTTGCGTCGGCTCATCACCGGTGAGCCGGACGACTCGATCCTGTCGGTGGCGCCCGACCGCATGCCGGTGACGGTCAGTCCGCTGACCGACCGCGAAAACCTGGCGCAGACGATCTCCAAATACGATCTGCTCGCCGTTCCGGTCGTCGACCACGGCAAGATCCTCGGCATCGTCACCATCGACGACATCATCGACACGATGATCGAGGAGACCACGGAGGACGTGCATCGCTTCGGCGGCATGGAGGCTCTGGACGAGCCGTATATGAAGATGAGCTTCCTCGCCATGATCAAGAAGCGTGGCGGCTGGCTCTGCGCGCTGTTCATCAGCGAGATGCTGACGGCCAATGCGATGCAAAGCTATGAGGGCGAGCTGGAGAAAGCGATCGTGCTGACGCTGTTCATCCCGCTGATCATGAGTTCCGGCGGCAATTCCGGCTCGCAGGCGACATCGCTGGTCATCCGTGCGCTGGCGCTGCGCGAGATCGGCCTGCGCGACTGGTGGCGGGTGGCGTTGCGCGAATTACCCACCGGTCTCGTGCTCGGCGCCATGCTCGGCGTGGTCGGCGTCTGCCGCATCGCGCTCTGGCAATATATGGGCTTCTACGACTATGGCCCGCACTGGCCGCTGATCGCCACGACTGTCGGCGCCGCACTGGTCGGCATCGTCACCTTCGGCTCGCTGTCGGGGTCGATGCTGCCTTTCGCGCTGAAACGGGTCGGCTTCGACCCCGCCAGCGCATCCGCGCCGTTCGTCGCCACGCTGGTCGATGTCACCGGACTGGTGATCTATTTCTCGGTGGCGCTGGTCATCTTGCGCGGCACGTTGCTATAGCGGTTTGACTGCCGCCGCCGGCCAAGGCTGGCGGCGGCGCGTCGACAGGCGAGGCGTCAGACGCGCTCGCCGTCCTTCACCCGGTAGGTCGGCTTGTACATGGTGACGAGCTCTTCTGCCGCGGTCGGATGCACGGCCATGGTGCGGTCGAAATCATCCTTGGTCAGCCCCGCTTTCAGGGGGATGCCGAGCAGCTGTGCCATTTCGCCGGCATCCGGCCCCAGTATGTGGGCGCCGAGAACCTTGCGCGAAGCGCCGTCGACGACCAGCTTGATCAGCATCTTTTCGTCACGGCCCGACAGCGTGTGCCGCATCGGCCGGAAGCTGGCGCGGTAGATTTCGATATCGGCGAAGCGCTTGACGGCTTCGTCTTCCGATAGGCCGACCGTGCCGATTTCGGGTTGCGAGAAGACGGCGGTCGCGATCGTGTCGTGGTCGGGCGCCGTCGGATTGCCCTTGAACGCCGTCTCGACGAAGCACATCGCTTCGTGGATCGCCACCGGCGTCAGCTGTACGCGGTTGGTGACATCGCCAATCGCCCAGATATTGTCGATGTTGGTGCGGGAATACCGGTCGACCTTGATCGCACCGGTCGCGGCGGCCATCTCGATGCCTATGCCCTCCAGGCCCATATTCTCGCTGTTGGGGATGCGGCCGATGGCCAGCATCACCTGGTCGACCGTCAGCACCTGCCCGCTGATGAGCTGCGCGTCGAGCCGCCCGTCCGGCCGCTTGCTGACCGATTCGGAGACGGAATGGCAAAGGATTTTTATCCCCTTCTTTTCCATCGTCTCATGCAGCGTGCGCCGCAGGTCCATGTCGAAGCGGCCAAGAATTTCCTTGCCACGATAGACCAGCGTGGTGTCGACGCCGAGCCCGTGAAAGATGTTGGCGAACTCGACCGCGATATAGCCGCCGCCCTCGATCACGATCGTCTTCGGCAGTTCCTCGAGGTCGAAAGCCTCATTGGAGAAGATGCAGTGTTCGTGGCCGGGCAGTGCCGGATGCGCCGCCGGACGGCCGCCGGTGGCGATCAGGATCTGATCGGCGGTGACGGTGCGGTCCTCGCTCAGGAGATGGATCACGTGCGGGTCGACGATCATCGCCCGCGAATGAAAGGTCTCGCCGCCCGAACCCTCGACGTTCTTCTTGTAGATCGCCTCCAGGCGGCTGATCTCGCGGTCCTTGTTGGCGACCAGCGTCCGCCAGTCGAAACTGGCTTCCGGCACCGTCCAGCCATAGCCGGCGGCGTCGGCGAAATGCTCGGGAAATTGCGAGGCATAGACATAGAGTTTTTTCGGCACGCAGCCCCTGATGACGCAGGTGCCGCCGAAACGGTATTCTTCGGCGATGCCGACGCGCTTGCCGAGCGCTGCCGCGACCCGTGCCGCCCTCACCCCGCCGGAGCCTCCGCCGATGACGAAGAGGTCGTAATCATAACCGGCCATGAAGCGGCTCCTTGAACGCCAAAATGTGAGTGACAGGTAGGCCGCAAACCACCAAAAGAAAAGCCCGGACAGGCCGGGCTTTACAGATGGCCGCAAAGGCCGCGTTTGAAATGCGGATCAGTTCTGCGTGTCGTCGGCAGGAGCCGAACCGTCGGCGGGTGCGGCGCCATCCGCCGGGGCCGCATTGTCGGCCGGAGCGGCGCCATCGGCGGGCGCAGGCGCAGCCGGCGCCTTCGCTTTTGCCGCCGCCGCCAGCGTTTCGCCGACCTGCTGGGCAAGATCGCGAGCCACGCCGTTCTGCCAGATGTCGGCGGCCTTGACGAGGTCGCGCGTCACGGTCGGGCCGCTGTCGAGCAGCTTCTTGCCGGACTCGGAGCTGTAGAAGGCCGCGATGTCGGTGAGTTCCTTTTCGGAAAACACTTTCGCATAGGCAAGAGCCGCTTCCTTCTCGAGATCCGCGCGGCGCGAGGCCATCGCCAGTGCCTTCTCGTTGATCGTCTTGCCGATCAGCTCCTGCATGTCAGGGTTCTTCTGGATCAGCTGTGATTCGAGCGCCGCGGCGGCCTGCGGCAGGATGCTGTCGAACGGGTCGGTCGCGTGGATCGCGGCAACCGCGGCGCGTGCGGCCTTCAGATGCGATTCCGTCACGTCCTGCGCGAAGACAGGCGAGGAGAACGCGAAGACGGCCGAAGCCGCCACAAGGACGGAAAGACGGCGAACCCGGTTATGCAACATCATGATCGGTAGAACTCCCTGGTTTTCGGGCGGCATGGACAGTTTGGATACCGTCGCCGCCGGCGATGATGGCCGCTGACGCCAGCCCGATGAAAAGACCGTGCTCGACCACGCCAGGAATGGCGTGGAGAGCATTCGAAAGCGCTCTTGTATCCGGAATGCGGCCAAAAGATGCATCGAGGATAAAATGGCCGCCGTCTGTAACAAAAGGCTGGCCTCTCGTCATCCTCAATGTCACCGGACCGGAAAGGCCGAGATTTCCAGCCGCCACGGCCACGGCGATCTCGGTCGCGCGCAGGCCGAACCGGTTGACTTCGACGGGAAGAGGAAACCGGCCGAGCGTCTCGACCATCTTCGAACGGTCGGCGATGACGATCATGCGCTGCGAGGCCGCGGCCACGATCTTCTCACGCAGCAGCGCACCGCCGCCGCCCTTGATCAATGTCAGCTCCGGGTCGACTTCGTCGGCGCCGTCAACGGTGAGATCGAGTTCGGGCGTTTCCTCCAGCGTCGACAGCGGCACGCCGAGTTCGCGGCACAGCGCAGCGGTGCGTTCCGAGGTTGGCACCCCTGTTATGGTCATGCCGGAGGCAACCTTGTCGGCGAGCAGCCGCACGAACTCGTCGGCAGTAGTGCCGGTACCGATGCCGAGCCGCATGCCGTCGGTGACTTGGGCAAGGGCCGCCCGCGCGGCCTCGACCTTCAATTGCCTCGCATCCATGCCGCTTTCTGCCCCGAAACCTAATGCATGTCGCCCAAAAGTGACCTCGGTTTTGGGAAAACGACATGCATGAAACAAAGACCCAAAGCGCGCCGCAGGGAGTGTTTCGACGCAACGCGCTTTAGCGTTTCGGGCTCCTAGCACTTTTGCCGGCCGGGTCAAAGCCTTTGGCGGCGGCCCCACCAGTCTGCTTGCCTTAAAGCGTCGCAGCCGCTATCGCCTGCCGATGCACAAACCTGCGCAGGATGGATCATGAGTCGCCCGATCATCGTGTTCGACCTCGATGGAACGCTGATTGACACGGCGCCGGACCTGCTCGACAGCCTCAACCACAGCCTGGCGGCCAGCCAACTGGCAGCCGTCGACGAAGCCGGCTTCAGACGCTTCGTCGGCCATGGCGGCCGGGTGATGATCGAACGGGCGCATGCCGCGCAGCAACGATCCCTCAAGGTTGAGGAGCACGACCGGCTGCTGAAACTGTTCCTCGATCACTACACTGACAATATTCCTGGCAAATCCCGCCCCTACCCCGGCGTGATCGAGGCGATTGCCCGCTTTGAGAAGGCCGGCTATCTGCTGGCCATCTGCACGAACAAATACGAAGCCAACTCGCTGGCGCTGATCGAAGCTCTTGGCTTGACCAGGCATTTCGCGGCAATTGCCGGGCAGGACACGTTCGCGTTCCGCAAGCCCGATCCGCGTCACCTGATCGAAACCATCAAACGGGCCGGCGGCGATCCGCACTGCGCCTTGATGGTGGGCGATTCGCAAACAGATATCGACACCGCCAAGGCCGCCGGCATTCCTGTCGTCGCCGTCGACTTCGGCTACACCGACCGTCATGTGCGCGAGTTCGAGCCCTCGGCGGTGATATCGCATTTTGATGCATTGACGCTCGATCTGGCGCAAGGGCTGATCGGCGCCGCCGCACACTGAGCGCCGGCGATGAAAATGTCTCCGGAACGGCGGCGGGACCGCAAATCCGATCTGTGTGGGAACACCAGACACTGCCTTGACTTAACGGGCCGGCCTCCCTTATATCGCGGCTCGCTTGGCCTTCGGGCAACGAGCGGGCGATTAGCTCAGCGGGAGAGCACACCCTTCACACGGGTGGGGTCGCAGGTTCAATCCCTGCATCGCCCACCATCTATTTGCTGGGCATCACATCGGCAGCTACAGTCCGCCCCTTCAGCGTTCTGCCTTTTTGCGCAGGCATTGAAACGTCGGGATGCAGGCACGACGACATGACGCCAACGTTGCATGGCCATGAATATTGAAGCGGCCATCGTGGTTTTTGGCATAGGACGCTTGTCTTGCCGCAACTGCAAATCCTTGGATCGGATGACCCAGCATGCCCACATGCGGAACAAACCTGCATGGCAGCGAGTTTCCCTCCGTCGAAACTTGAGGGAAAACCATGTCCAGATTTCTGCTTGCGACCTCCGTCGCGGTTCTTCTCGCCGCCGGGCCTGCCTTTGCCGCGGATGAAACTCCACTGCCGCCACCCAACGCCAAGAAGCTGTCGGAGATCATCGCCAAGGTCGAGCAGCGTGACGGGTTTCGATACGTGAAAGAGGTCGACTGGGACAAGGACGGCTACACCGTCACCTACTACACCTCGGACAAGGCAAAGGTCGAAATCGACTTCGATCCTGTGACGGCCGAACCAAAATAGGATTCGTAGGGATATCCTCGTCGCGAATGCGCTGCCTACGAGCATTCTCAACGATGAAACGGGAGCCCAAATTGTCCATCCTTGGGGTATGTTATGCGCCGGCGCGGGGCCGCGCCTTGGGCAATCCTGTTGGCTTGGCGGCCATAATGCGATGTTTCGTTAGAACTTATTTGCTGTCTGTGCTCGCCATCGTCCCAGCCGGCAGTTTCCTTGCCGTTTCTCCGGCGCGGGCCGATGGGCCGTCCTTCGACTGCGCCAAGGCAAGCCTGCCGGCGGAAAAAGCGATCTGCGCCGACCCGCAACTGTCGGCGATCGATCTGCTGGTTTCGAAGGCGTACAAGGGTTTCGAGCCAGCGTTCGGCGGCGACAAGCGCAAGATTGCCCGCGGGCTGATCGCCGACCGCAATGCCTGCAAGAGCGATACGGCCTGTATCGTCAGCGCGCTCAACAACGCCTTGCAGACCTATGGGAATGCGCCATCCTGGGTGCAGGACTACAACGTCGCGCTGATTGGCAAGAAGGCGCTCGAAGCCGCCGGGCGAAACCCCGGGCGTAACGATCAGCCCTTGCCCTTAGCGATCGGCCAATGCGCATCGACGCACATCAAGACGCTCACCACGCGGCTCGGCGACGATCCGCTGGAAACGGCCAGTCCCGACGCGGGCAGCGCGGCCACGTTCACCAATGGCGGCGGGGCTGTCTCCTATGATCGCGAGCCTGGATTGGCCGCCTCGAAGGTTGGAGAACCGGTCGTCATGTGCTTGATCTCGATTCCCAGGGACTGCCCCAAGGACGACGACCGTGGCCGGGTCTATTATTCCGTCGACCTCGTCGCGAAAGGCGCCTGGGCTCTGCCGGATTCGCAGCATATGTGCGGCGGCGCCTGAGTGGCTGGTCCGCCTGCGTCGGGCCACGACGCTGGCCAGGTCTTCCGTCTCTCCTTGCGTCAATTCGCCATTGATGGCTGACTGTAGGATGAACGAGCTTCACGGGGGTGGGCATGTCGACTGCGAAGCACTTGATGAAGCGCGTCCTGATGATGCTGGCCGGTTATCTTGTCGCCGTACTGGTTGGGCTGATCGCCGTAGTGGCGATCTATGCGGCGCTGAGTTCCCTGCCCAACGCGCCCGCCTATTTCGACCTCATGGGCGTCTCACCGATCGCGGCCTTGGTGGTGCCGCCGCTCGGCATGTTCATCTATTTCCTGACGGTTGTGCTGACCGCGCCACAGACGCTGATTTTCGCGCTGATCGCCGAGTTTTTCTCCCTGCGCAGCGCCTTGCTGCACATGCTCTTTGGCGCCGCCGCAGCGGCCGGCGGCTTCTTCCTGATCTGGCCGAGCGCGGCGGAGGACGTCGATCCGGAGCGCTGGGCCGATATCGGCATCATCGCCGTCGCCGGTCTTGTGGCCGGGCTGGTCTACTGGCTGATCGCCGGGCGCGACGCCGGTTTCCGGCGCCCGCTGTCAGAGAGTTAGCGATTAGCTCGAGGGTGAGCGCACCGCCTCGGTCGCATCCAGGGCCTGCTTTAGCCGGGAATCGCGGTCATAGACGTCGCTGAAATACTCGACCTTGCCGGACATGTCGGGCCAGGCGGTGAAATAGGCGACATAGACCGGGATTTTGCGCGTTACATCCTCGGTCGAGTGTCCGTGCTTCAGCTTCTCCGCGATATAGTCGACCGAGGTGCCGAGCACCGCCGCCGCCATGCCGCGCGGATCTTGCAGGCGTACGCAGCCATGGCTGAGCGCGCGCATATCCTGCTTGAAGAACGATTTCTGCGGCGTGTCATGCATGTAGATCGCATGCTTATTGGGGAACAGGATCTTCAGTTCGCCCAACGCATTGGCCTCGCTCGGCTGCTGGCGCACATTGTAGGGAATGTTGGCGCCATAAGCGCCCCAGTTCACTGCCGACGAAGGAATGCGCTTGCCGCGTGAATCCGTCACCTCGTAGCCGGCACGGTCGAGATAGCCGGGGTCGCCGCGCAACCTCGGCAGCATTTCGTTGACGATTATCGACTGCGGCACGCCCCAATAGGGGTGGAAATCGACCTGCTTGATCTGATCGTAGAAGAAGGCCGTCTGGTTGGTAACCCGACCGACGACGGCACGCGTCTTCAGCTTTTCCTGGCCGTCGTCAATGTAACTTGCGGTGAAGGCGGGCTGGTTGATGAAAACACGCGGACTGCCGAGATCGGAAGGCAGCCAGCGCAGTTCTTCCAGCGCCACCTCGACCTTCAGCAGCCTGTCGGCCTTCGACGTCCCGGCCAGCGTGGCGACGGTGCGCGGTCCGATGACGCCGTCACCCTTCATGCCCTCCTTCTGCTGCACCGCCTTGATGAGCGGGACCAGTTCGGGAACATAGACTTCGCTGGTCGCCAAACGCGACAGGACCTCGCCATAGGTGCCACCCATCTCGTCGTCGAGATTACGCGCGATCAGCGACAGGAGCTTTGGCAGTTCGGGGCTGGTTTCGCCTGGCTTCAGCAGCAGCTTGGGATCGATGACGATCTCGTTCTCGGCACTCGCCTGCAGCGATTCCAGTTCGACGCGCAGCGCCTGATACTCCGCATTCTGCGGATGGCGCGATTCCAGATATGTGCGAACTTCCTGTGTATGCGCCAGTGTCTTCAGCACGCCTATCATATCGAGCGGCTTGGCCGGGAAATCGTAGTAGCCGGTCATACGATTGGGCTCGACACGGCCGCTCTGGGCGTCATGGGCGTAACGCAGGACGCGTGCCGACAGCGCCATCTCGAAACGGACGAGTTCCTTTAGCTTGGCTGCGTCGTCTGTCGAGGTCGAACTGGTGGCCGGCACGTCGACAGTGTAGTCGGCAGGCGTGAGGCCGTAGCTGGCAGTCTCGCCGAGCACCCTCACGGCATCTTGCGCACGGTTGTTGGGGCTGGTTCCGCTCACCCAGATGAAATCCGGGTTGGCCGAGTAATAGGCGATCAGCGCCTTGGCGATGTCGGGCTCTGCGTAGAGTTCGTAGTCGCTGAGGCCGGCAATGGCATCGTGGAAGGCAGCACCGGTGGCCGAAGGGACGAAAGCGGCATCTTGCGGTGTCGCCGGCTGCGGGGCGGTCGCTAGCATCGAGAAGTCGACACGCACCAGCCTGTCGGCCTTGTACGTATAGTATGACGGACCGCTGATCCTCACGCCGCCGTCGGCCGGCGCCTTGGGCTTGTGCTTTGGCGGAGGAGGCGGAAATTCGCCCTTCGGCTCATGCCTGATGCCGCCGCCGAACAGCATGTCGAAAAGCCCTTGGGCCCCTGCCTGGGGCATGCCGAAAGCCAGCGTCGCCGTAATCGCCACGAGCGGCATCACGGTTGCTTTTTTACCGAGGAATTTCATGGATCACCCGCTCCGGTCGCAACCGGTTCCCGTTCCGCACGCTAAACCGTCCCGCTCACCGCATGGCGGATGTAAGGCGCGACTATACCGATTCATACCGATTTCGTTAAGCTTTCATAAATTTCGGCAGGGCTGTTGCAGAACGGTTTCACAACATCGTGACGGCCGGCGCGACCGAACTGTCGCCCCGGCCACGGGAAGCCTCGCGCCTCAAGCGTTTGCGCCGTCGATGGTCAGCGCGGCTCCGGTGACGAAACGGCCCTCCGGTCCGGCGAGCCAGGCAACCATGCCGGCGATATCCTCCGCCTTGCCGAATCGCGGGGTCGCCATCTTCTGGCGCTGATGGTCGGCATGCGGGCCGTCGGCCGGGTTCATGTCGGTATCCGTCGAGCCGGGATGGACGACATTGGCGGTGATGCCGCGTGCCCCGAGGTCGCGGGCCAATGCCTTGGTCAGGCCGACCAGCGCCGCCTTGCTGGCCGAGTAGGCTCCCAGGCTGGTGTCGGTGACCCGCTCTGCCAGATTGCTGCCGATCGAGATGATCCTGCCGCCCTCGCTCATGTGTCTTGCCGCCGCTTTCGAGGCGATGAACGGCGCCCTCAGATTGACCGACATGGTTTCGTCGAAATCGGCAAGCGACAGCGTATCGATCGGCGCCGCACGCCAGATGCCGGCACTGTTGACCAGGATGTCGAGTCGGCCGAAGGCGGTCACCGCATCGGCAACCGCCTGGTCTATGGCCTCGGCATCACGGTTGTCGGCCTTGATCGCGATGGCGCGACCGCCCTTGGTCTCTATCTCGGCGACGACGGACCGAGCCAGTTCCTCTCCATGCACGTAGGTCAGCGCGACATCGGCCCCGTCTGCCGCGAGCCTTCGCGCGATTGCCGCCCCGATACCGCGGCTGCCTCCGGTGACGAGTGCCGCCTTGCCGTTCAAACTTCCTGATGACATCGATGTCTCATTTATGTAGCGATTGATACATAAATATCTGCCAACCTTGCCCAGTCGCGTCAACTCATTTATGTATCGATCAACACAGAAAAGGGCGTCATGTCGGAAAGAGGCCGTCCCCGCACGTTCGATCGAACCGCGGCCCTGCGGCGCGCGATGGATGTATTTTGGGCCAAGGGCTATGAAGGCGCGTCGATCAGCGATCTCGCCGCCGCGATGGGCATCAATTCGCCGAGCCTCTATGCCGCCTACGGTAGCAAGGAGGCCCTGTTCCTCGAGGCCACCGATCTCTATTCCCGCGTGGAAGGCGCCGACATCTGGCTCGCGCTGGAAGAGGCGCCAACGGCGCGCCTTGCGATCGAGCGGTTTCTGCGCCGCACTGCAAGGGCCTATTCGCAGACGGGTCGCCCGCGGGGCTGCCTGATTGCTCTGGGTGCGCTGCACGAAGATTCGAGCCGAGGCGCGATCTGCACGGATTTGCGGCGCCGCCGCGCCGAGAATCTTGCCGCCCTGAAGAAGCGTCTCGATCGCGGCGTGGCCGAGGGTGAACTGCCCGCCGGCTTCGATTGCCGTGCCGCGGCGACCTTTTTCGCAACGGTCCAGCACGGCATGTCGATCCAGGCGCGCGACGGCGCTTCCCGGGCCGCCCTGCTGGCGACGGTGGCCGGGGCAATGGCCGCCTGGAAGACTATGGCCGGCACCGTCGAGGCGTGACAAACACAGTTCGTTGTGCTCGAAATCCGCCTTGCCAGCAAACCTGCGGCCGGGGGGACGACAGTGAAAAAAGGATATCGCGAACTGCTGGATGAGGCCAACGCCGAGATCGAAGTGGTCTCACCCGAGGAAGCGGCAGGACTGCTTGAAGACGAAGACACCATTTTCGTCGATCTGCGCGATCCTCGAGAGATCGAGCGTGACGGCAGAATTCCCGGCGCCAAGCATGTCACCCGTGGCATGCTGGAGTTCTGGATCGATCCCGAAAGCCCCTACCACAAGCCGTTCTTCGCTTCCGGAAAAAGCTTCGTCTTCTTCTGCGCCGGCGGCTGGCGTTCGGCGCTGGCCACCAAGACCGCACAGGACATGGGGCTTTCGCCGGTCAAGCACATTCTCGGCGGCTACACGGCCTGGAAGACGGCCGGGTTGCCCGTAGAGCCTGGGGAAAAGAAGAAATAGGCCTGAATGCCGCTCAGTGGAGCAGCGACGGCCCGCGCTGCGCCACGAAGCCGACGGCGCGTTCAACCACACCCTTGTCGGCCAGAATGCGGCGATGGCCGAGCCCGTCGGCCCAGTGCAACCGCACATGATCACCGGCGCCGGCATAGCGTCGCGCATGTTCAGCCGGCACCTCCCGGTCGTCAGGCGCGTGGATGACCAGCGTCGGCACGGGCGCCTGGGCAAGCTGGCGGTCACCGGTGAACTCATGCAGCGGCCGGCCGGAGAGATATTCGACGCGGTCAGCCATCGCGACTTGCGAGCGGGGACCGACATTGAGCATGCGGCTGAAGTCGTCGAAGATTGCCGGCAGTGAGCTTGGCGCCGCGATCAGCACAAGACGTGCGGCCGCCAGCGGCGGGATGTCCTTGACGGAGCCGGCGATGGCATTGGCGGCAACAGCGCCTCCGAAGGAATGGCCGACGGCGGCCACGAATGGCCCGAACCATTCGCCGGCCACTCTTGCGGCTTCGACGGCGTTGACCATGTTGAGGTGCCTGCCCTGCGAATGGCCATGACCGGGAAGATCGAGCGAGACGACCTTATGGCCGGCAGCGCGAAACCCTTCGATCAGCACGCGCATATATTCGGTACGCGAGCGCCAGCCATGGATGACGAGAACGGTGCCGGCAGGCTCGCGGCCCGGCTCAGGGCGGAATTCATGCACCATGACGCAGCCGGTCGCGGTCTTCAGCCGGTGATGCCGCGCCTCGGCCATGAACTCGGCGGCGCGGTCGATAGCGCGGCGCTCGCCGTCGGTCAGCGTCCTGGTGCTTGGCGTACGGCAGAACAATTCGAAAGCCGCACGTCCGGTGATGCGCGGCGCGACATGTTCGGCCGCACCAAACACACCTCGGATGACCTTCAGCCCGAATGATGCCATAGTCAGAATCCATCCATACGTTCAAGCATGAACATAATAGTTCAAAGATGAACAATAAACAAGAGCTACCCTGGGACAACCCGCGTTTTCGCAACTGGGTCGCGGTGGCGCGCGCCTGCCATGTGCTGGAGCGCACGCTGGCGGTGAAACTCGCGCCGCTCGACCTGAAGCCGGCGCAGCTCGACGTGCTGATGAATCTCTACCGCCATCCCGGCATGTCGCAGCACGACCTTGCCCGCAAGCTGCTCGTGGGCCGTTCCAACATCACCATGTTGTTGCCGCAGCTCGAGACACGTGGCCTGCTGCGGCGCGAAGGCGACGAGAAGGACAAGCGCGTTTTGCGGCTTACGCTAACCGAAGCCGGCGAGGCGCTGCTGATGCAGGCGCTGAAAGTGCATATGGCGCTGATCGAGAAGGCGATGAGCCAGTCGACGCCGGAGCAATGCGACATGATCGGCGACCAGATGCGCAAGATCTATGACGTGCTGAACGAGGCGTGACCGCCCTTTCAGTAGATCACCACATCGATTTTTTCGCTCGTTCCGGCCATTCCCTGTCGTAGGTTTCGCCGTCGATATTCTTGCGGCTGGTGATTTCCAGGATCTTTCCGGGTGTCGGCAGCGACTTCGGAT
Source organism: Mesorhizobium salmacidum (SeqCode) (assembly GCF_037179605.1). Taxonomy (NCBI): domain Bacteria; kingdom Pseudomonadati; phylum Pseudomonadota; class Alphaproteobacteria; order Hyphomicrobiales; family Phyllobacteriaceae; genus Mesorhizobium; species Mesorhizobium salmacidum (SeqCode). The sequence goes on along the minus strand of NZ_JAPYKS010000009.1, from coordinate 189,860 downwards.
CGACATGTCTCTCCGGGTTCCACAGCTCCGACCGCACGATCGCCCGGGCGCACTGGAAATAAACCGAATCGACATCGATCACGGTGACCGAACGCGCCGGCTTGCCGTCGACCATGAACGACGCGCACAGCGCTGCATCCGTGGTGATATGCGCCCGGCCGTTGATGCGCAGCGTCGTGCCGGAGCCCGGCACCAGGAACAGCAGGCCGACGCGCGGGTCGCGGATGATGTTCTTTAGCGAATCGGCACGGTTGTTGCCGCGCCGGTCCGGCATCATCAGCGTTTTCGCATCGACGATGCGCACGAAGCCCGCGAGATCGCCGCGCGGCGAACAGTCCAGCCCCTCCGGACCGCTGGTCGCGAGCGCGACGAAGGGCGAGGCTTCGATAAAGGCGGCGTATTCGGGAATGACATGGTCGAGTTCCTTGACCACGGAGGCTTCGCCGGGCAATCCGTAGAGCGCTTCGAGTTGTTCGACTGTGGTGATCACCGACATTTTCCGTCTCCCGATCCGCCGCCCCTACTCCCGGCACATGACGTTTTGACGACGCAACGGCGGCTAACGATCGCGGCTCAACCCCTTCTCGGCGAGCTCCGCGAGATAGGCGTTCCAGCGTGCGTCCTTCTCGTGGCCGAGCGTGTGCAGGTAATTCCAGGTGAAGATGCCGGTGTCATGGAAATCGTCGAAGGTGATGCGCACGGCGTAATTGCCCACCGGTTCGATCTTCAGGATGGCCACATCGCGTTTGCCGGGAACCGTCACTCTCTGTTCCGGCGAATGGCCCTGCACTTCCGCGGAAGGCGATGCCACGCGCAGCAATTCCGCCGGCAACTCGAACGGCTGATGGCCGGGAAACGTCACGGTGAGCAGCTTGCGGTCCCTGGAGACCCTCAGTTCTTTTGGCGCTGTCATGGTCGATCCTGCCTGAATGCCCTTCCCTACGCTGCTTCGCCCCGCACGCAAAGGCGTCAACGGTGTCCGACACGCAATGTCGGTCGCGGAATGTTACCAAGGATCGAGGCAAGCTATCTTGAATGGCGGGCTGGATCGTATCACATAGCTATATATAACGATGCCGATAACGGCCACGGAAACGTTCGAACATGAATATGATCGACCCCTTCGGTCGCACGATCAGCTATCTCAGAGTGTCGGTCACCGACCGTTGCGATTTCCGCTGCACCTATTGCATGGCGGAGGACATGGCCTTCCTGCCCAAGAAGGACCTGCTGTCGCTGGAAGAACTCGACCGGCTCTGCTCCGTCTTCATCGAAAAGGGTGTCAGACGGTTGCGCCTCACCGGCGGTGAGCCGTTGGTGCGCAAGAACATCATGCATCTGGTGCGCCAGCTTTCGCGGCACCTCGAAAGCGGCGCACTGGAAGAACTGACGTTGACCACCAACGGCTCGCAGCTTTCGCGCTTCGCCGCCGAACTCGCCGATTGTGGTGTCAAGCGCATCAACGTTTCGCTCGATACGCTCGATGCCGACAAATTCCACGCCATCACCCGCTGGGGTCATCTCGACAAGGTCATGGCCGGCATCGACGCGGCTCAGGCGGCGGGACTGAACGTCAAGCTCAACGCGGTGGCGTTGAAGGATTTCAACGACGCCGAATTGCCCGAGATGATGCGCTGGGCGCATGGCCGGGGCATGGACCTGACCGTCATCGAAACCATGCCTATGGGTGAGATCGATGCCGACCGCACCGACCAGTATTTGCCGCTGTCGCTGCTGCGCGCTTCGCTCGAGCGCCAGTTCACGCTGACCGACATCCCGTTCAAGACCGGTGGCCCGGCCCGCTACGTCTATGTCAGCGAGACCGGCGGGAAACTCGGCTTCATCACGCCGATGACGCATAATTTCTGCGAAAGCTGCAATCGGGTCAGGCTGACCTGCACGGGCACACTTTACATGTGCCTTGGCCAGGAGGATGCGGCCGATTTGCGCGCGCCGCTGCGCGCGTCCGAAGGCAACGAACTTGTCGCCGACGCTATAGACGAAGCAATCGGCCGCAAGCCGAAGGGCCATGACTTCATCATCGACCGCCGCACCAGCCGTCCGTCGGTGTCACGGCATATGAGTGTCACGGGCGGCTGACCTTCTCGTCTTTTTGTGCGAGAATTGCCCTGCAATCATCGGCTTCGAGCAGACATGCGGTGGTACTTTTCGATCGTGACATCTCTCGCCGTGGGCTCGGCGAGCACTGCGTTTGCCGCGCAATCCACCTACGTGAACGAGCGCTTCGGCACCGTCTGCACCTTTCCCGACGATGTCTTTACCGATCGCCAGCCCGAGCCTGAGAATGGCGACGGGCAGGTGTGGCTGAGTGCGGACAGCGCCAGCCTGACATGCTCCGGTATATTCAATGTCGATGACGACACGCCGAAGGGATTCATTGCCGGCGAAAGAGCGAGCAACGAGCCGGGCTACGAGGTCACCTACAGCAAGGCCGGCAAGGACTGGGCGGTGCTGTCGGGCGTGAAGGATGGAAAGATCTTTTACGAGCGGCGGCTGTTTGGCAGGGATGGCGTCATCCGCACGGTCTGGATCGATTACCCACCGGCGCTGAAATCGAAATATGACCCGCTGGTCGGCGTCATCGGCGGCGGCCTAAAGGGGCCATGAGCCATAGCTAGTCACGAGCATTTTAGCCACACCGCAAGCAAATCTTTGTCCGCAAATGCCGGTCTGATTTACTGGTGACGGTTTCCCGCCTAGCCTCCGTTCCCTAGCGGCTCATCGCTTTCTCGGGGGATAACATCATGCGCCAACTTCTTCTTTCTTTCGCCTTGCTCGGCTTGGCCACCCTGCCCGCGGCTGCCCAGTCGGTCGGCGGCACTTACACCGTCGCCGGCACCAATTTCGACGGTTCGTCCTATGACGGCGAGGCCACCATCACGCTGACCAGCGGGACCACCTGCGCGATCCATTGGGAGACGGGCGGCTCATCCTCCGATGGCATCTGCATGCGCAACGACAACGCATTCTCCGCCGGCTACGCAATGGGCAAGGATATCGGCCTCGTCGTCTACAAGGTTGAGGATGACGGGTCGCTGCATGGCCTGTGGACCATCGCCGGCAAGGAGGGGAATGGCACCGAGGTGCTGACGCCGAAGCAATAGGGATCGCCTCGGCTGTACAGGTGTCGGGAGGCAATGCCGCCTTCCGACAGAATTCGTGCCTGATCCAGGATGATTTCACGCCGGCGACGATGGGTATCCGGTCCTGGCCCAGCCCTTTGCTGTTGCTGTTTCGTTGCGGGCTGTTACAGGCTTGCATGCCAAAGCAACCGGTAGATGTCTTGCCCCTTTCCCCAAATCTTCGCGGCGCGTTGTTCATGGTGGTGGCGATGGTTGGCTTCACGCTCAACGACGCCATTACCAAGTACTCTTCCCAGTCGATGAACATGGCGCAGGTCATGCTGATCAGAGGGGCGTTCGCCTCGCTCTTCGTCGGCCTGCTAGCCTGGCAACGCGGAGCGCTTGTCCAGCCTCGCCTGATGCTGCAGCCGCTGGTGGCGATCCGTGTGCTGAGTGAAGCGGGCGCCACTGTGTCCTTCCTGGTCGCCCTCGCCCATTTGCCGATCGGCAGCGTTTCGGCCGTCTTACAAGCACTGCCGCTGGCGGTGACGATGGGCGCGGCGCTGTTTTTCGGCGAAGCGGTCGGCTGGCGGCGCTGGTTGGCGATCGCTATCGGTTTTGCCGGGGTAATGATCATCGTGCGGCCGGGTTTCGAGGGCTTCAGCGTCTATTCGCTGGTGGCGCTGGCCAGCGTCGCGTGCTGCACGGTGCGGGACCTCGCCACCAAGCGCATCCCCCAGGCCATCCCGACGATGCTGGTATCAACCGCCACCGCGCTTGCCATGACCGTCGTCGGCGCGTTTCTGTTGACGCCGCTGGGCGGCTGGACACCGATGACAGGCAAAAGCACGGCGCTGCTGGCGCTGGCGGCAGTGCTGGTGCTGATCGGCTATCAATTCATCATCATGGCGATGCGTTCGGGCGAGATCTCCTTCATCGCGCCGTTCCGCTATACCGCGCTCCTCTGGTCGATACTGCTTGGCCTGATCATCTTCGGTGATATACCGGACATGCCGATGATCGCCGGCGCGGCAATAGTCGTCGTCTCGGGCCTCTATGCGCTTTATCGCGAGCGCATCGTCGGCCGGCGAAGGATCGTCGCCGAAAGCACCGGCCGGGCCATGGCGCCGGAAGGACTCTAGCACTCCCTTGAAGCCGCTTGCGATTTCCGGCGGCTGGCGTACAGGCTGGATGGCATGAAGCGCGATGTCACGGGGATCATTCTGGCCGGTGGCCAGTCGAGACGAATGGGCGGTGGTGACAAGGCGTTGTTGCCGCTGGGCGGCGGCTGCTTGCTTGACCAGGTCCTGTCGCGGTTTGGCCCGCAGTTCGAGACCCTGGCGCTTAGTGCCAACGGCGACCCGGCACGGTTTGCCCGTTTCGGGCTGCCGGTGCTGGCCGATACCATCGAAGGCTTTGCCGGTCCCCTTGCCGGTATCCTCACCGGCCTGGAATGGGCCGCTGCCGGCAGGCCTTGCAAGGCGGTCGTCACTGCTGCCGGCGACACGCCTTTCCTGCCGCTGGATCTCGTCGATCGTCTGGCGGCGGCAGTCGATGAACGTCCCGGTTCGATCGCCGTCGCTTTCTCGTCAGGCAGGCGGCATCCAACCTTCGCGCTATGGCCGACTGGATGCCGCGAAGCTTTGCGGCATTTCCTGGTCGACGAAGACAACAAGCGGGTTTCGGCCTTCATCGAGCGGCACGACTATGTCGAGGTGGAATTCCCGTTCCTGCAATCCGCCGGACAACCAATCGATCCCTTCTTCAACATCAACGTGCCGGACGATCTTGCCCTGGCCGAACACCTGTTGCAGAGCATGACGCCATGAACAGACGCATCTTCGGCATAACCGGCTGGAAAAACTCCGGCAAGACCACACTCACCGAGAAGCTGGTCGCCGAGCTTGTGCGGCGCGGCTGGAAGGTCTCGACGGTCAAACACGCCCATCATGATTTCGACATCGACAAGCCCGGCGCGGACAGCTTCCGCCATCGGCAGGCCGGCGCAACCGAGGTTGCGATCGTGTCGGGCAATCGCTGGGCGCTGATGCACGAGTTGCGTGGCGAGCAAGAGCCGCCGCTGGACGCCATCCTTTCGCGGCTCGCCCCGTGCGACATCGTGCTGGTCGAAGGCTACAAGCGCGAATCCCACCGCAAGATCGAAACGAGGCGACTGGAAGCGAAGGACCGGACGCCGCTTGCGGCGGGTGATCCCAATATTGTCGCCGTCGCCGCGGATTTCGCCATCACCGACAAGAGCCTGCCGGCGTTCGACCTCGACGACGTAGAATCCATAGCCGACTTCATCGAGCGCACGACCGGCCTCGTTGCTTGAGATGTAACGTAAGGGCAGAATCCCATTACCGATTTTGGCGGTTTTGCAGTTGCTTTTTTCTTGGAAAGAGTGGGAGTATCGGCCCAGCGGGCGGTCAAAAAGCACCGCCCCACAGAGCCGTTTCGGAACGACGGCCGGGACGATAAAGAGAGGACTATCATGCGTATTGCACTGCGTATCGCGCTCGCCGCATCGGCTGCGCTGCTGACGCTCGGCGTAGCCCAGGCCCAGGAAAAGACCCTGCGGATCGGCACCGAAGGCGCCTACCCCCCCTTCAACAACCTCACCGCCGATGGCCAGCTTGTCGGCTTCGACATCGACATCGCCAAGGCGCTTTGCGACGAGATGAAGGTCAAGTGCACCTTCGTCGCCCAGGATTGGGACGGCATCATTCCCGCACTTCAGGCCGGCAAGTTCGATGCCATCGTCGCCTCGATGTCGATCACGCCGGAGAGGAAGGAGAAGGTCGACTTCTCGCACAAATACTACAACACGCCGTCGGCGCTCGCCGTGCCGAAGGATTCGCCGCTGAAGGGCGTGACCAAGGAAGACCTCGCCGGCAAGAGCATCGGTGTCGCCACCACAACCACCCATTTCAACTATGCCTCGAAGACCTACACCGACAGCACGGTCAAAGGTTACCCGAGCAGCCCCGAGGAGCAGGCAGATCTTGCCAATGGCCGTCTCGATGCTATCGAGGACGATATCGTCGTGCTGCAGCAGTGGCTTGATTCGCCTGACGGCGCCTGCTGCAAGATCCTCGGCCAGCCATCGCCGCAACCGGTCGAAATTTTCGGCCCTGGTGCCGGCATAGCCGTTCGCAAGGGCGAGACCGACCTGGTCAACAAGCTGAATTCCGCCATCGACGCCATCCGTGCCAACGGAAAATATAAGGAAATCAACGACAAGTATTTCAAGTTCGACGTCTACGGTGCCGAGTCCTGATCATCATTGCCAAGGCGGCAGGGAACCCCTGCCGCCTTTCATCTCAGGAGCGCCGTGGGGATAAGACTAGTCAATGCCAGCCCAAAGCATATGGACACTGCTGAGTTGGGGACCCGAGGGCTGGAGTGACGATATTGCGTATGGCGCGCTGGTCACCATCGCGCTTGCCCTTGCAACGCTGCCGATCGGCCTGACGATCGGCTTTTTCGTCGCCTGGGCCAAGCAGTCCGAAGAACCGTCGCTGCGGGTGGCCGCCAACATCTACACCACCGTGTTTCGCGGCCTGCCGGAACTGGTGACGCTGTTCCTGTTCTTCTTCGGCATGCCCATCCTGCTGCAATATGTCATCCGCCTGTTCAAGCCCGAGGCGACGGTCGACGTCGACAGCTTCATCGCCGGCATGATCGTACTGTCGCTGATCTTTTCCTCCTACGCCAGCGAGGTATTCCTCTCCGCCTTTCGCGCCATTCCCAATGGCCAGTATGAGGGCGGCTACGCGATCGGCCTGTCGACATGGCTGACCATGCGCAAGGTGATCCTGCCTCAGCTGCTGCGCATCGCCTTCCCCGGCCTCGAGAATTGCTGGCTCAGCCTGCTCAAGGACACCGCCCTGGTCTCGGTCGTCAACCTCGCCGAAACCCTGCGCAACGCGGGGGTGGCGGCGCGTGTCACGAAACACGCGTTCCTGTTCTACAGCGTCGCGGCCCTGGTTTTCCTCGTCCTGGCGATCCTGTCGTCGATCGCGACCGGGTTCATCTTGCGTTCGCTGGGACGGAGGGAGGCACGATGAGCGTCAGCCAAGCTATCTCCGTTGACCGGCCGCCGCCGCAGGCACGCGGCTGGCCGCGCACCCGTATCGTCGGGTACGCGCTTGTCGGCCTCTGGATTCTCTTCGGCCTCGGTATCCTCGCCTATCTCATCTATGCCTGGAATGGCGAGTTCTTTGCCAGATATGCGCCTGCCTATCTGCAGGGGCTGTGGACCACGCTGTCGCTCGTTGCGATCTCGATGGTGGTCGGCGCGATCTTTTCGCTGCCCGTCACCTATGGCCGCATGTCGAAGAGCCGTTTCCTGTCCGGCCTTGCCTATTGCTATGTCTATTTCTTCCGCGGCACGCCACTGCTGGTCCAGGTCTACCTCGTCTACTATGGCTTGGGTTCCTTCCGGCTGCAGCTCGAATCCATCGGGCTGTGGTGGTTCTTCCGCGAGGCCTTCAACTGCGGCGTCTTCGCCTTTGCGCTCAACACCGCGGCTTATCAGGCCGAGATCCTGCGCGGCGCCATCGAAAGCGTGCCCAGGGGCCAATGGGAAGGAGCCGCCTCGCTCGGCCTTCACAAGCTGCAGACGCTGCGCAAGGTTGTCCTGCCGCAGGCGTTCATCGTGGCATTGCGGCCCTACGGCAACGAGCTGGTTCTGATGATCAAGGCTTCGGCGATCGTCGCCATCATCACCGTCTACGACCTGATGGGCAACGCGAAGCTCGCCTACGCCAAATCCTTCGATTTCCAGGCCTATGTCTGGGTCGCCATCGTCTATCTTGTGATGGTCGAAATCCTGCGCCACGGCGTCGAATGGATCGAGCGCCGGATCACGATCCACCTAAAGCGCTGAACCGTTCCTGATCGGCCTGTGCCAGTCGATGCGGCGGTGCGCGCCTTGACGAATTCGTCGCATGGCCTAGAGCTTCCGCAGCTGAAATCTCTGTTTCGCCGGAAGGACAAGGCATGGCATCGGTGGCATTTCTCGGTCTTGGGGTCATGGGCTATCCCATGGCCGGACACCTGAAGAACAAGGGCGGCCACGACGTCACCGTCTACAACCGTACCCAAGCCAAAGCCGAACAATGGGTCGCCCAACATGGCGGCAGCCTTGCCGCGACGCCGGCTCAGGCCGCCGAGGGCAAGGATTTCGTCTTTTCCTGCGTCGGCAACGACGATGATTTGCGCTCGGTGACCACAGGGTCGGAAGGCGCCTTCAAGGCGATGGAGAAAGGCTCGGTCTTCATCGACAACACCACGGCGTCGGCTGAAGTCGCGCGCGAACTGGCGCAATCCGCGCAATCGGGCGGATTCTCATTTCTCGACGCGCCGGTCTCGGGTGGCCAGGCCGGCGCCGAGAACGGCGTGCTGACCGTCATGGTCGGTGGCGATGAGGCTGCGTTCGACAGGGCCAGGCCCGTCATCGACGCCTTTGCCCGCATGGTTGGACTGATGGGGTCGGCGGGCGCCGGCCAGCTCACCAAGATGATCAACCAGATCTGCATCGCCGGATTGGTGCAGGGACTGTCGGAAGGCATCCATTTCGGCAAGAAGGCCGGCCTCGACATCGAAAAGGTCATCGAGGTGATTTCCAAGGGTGCGGCCGGTTCGTGGCAGATGGAAAACCGGCACAAGACCATGAACGCCGGCAAATATGATTTCGGTTTCGCCGTCGACTGGATGCGCAAGGACCTCGGCATCTGCCTGGCGGAAGCCAACCGCAACGGCGCCCGGCTGCCGGTGACCGCGCTTGTCGACCAGTTCTACAAGGACGTGCAGGCGATGGGCGGCAAACGCTGGGACACGTCCTCGTTGCTGGCCCGGCTGGAAAAATAGGATCGCGATGGCCGAGCTTTCGCCCCAATCCAGTGCAGAAGAAATCGTCGCGTATCTGCGCTCGATCGCCTCGGAGGAAAATCGTCTTGGCATGCTGCGCTACGGCATCAAGATCGAACGTGCGCTCGGCATCTCGCACGGTGTGCAGCGGCAGATTGCCAAGAAAATCAAGCGCAACCACGAGCGCGCGTTCGCGCTGTGGCAGACAGGTATCGTGGAGGCGCAGTTCATCGCCTCCGTCACGGCCGACCCAAAGCGGTTTTCCGCCGCGGATGCGAGGCAATGGGCGTCGAGTTTCGACTCCTGGGATATCGTCGATGGCGTCTCTGATCTGTTCGTCGACACGGATGCCTGGATAGAACTGATCAGCGAATTTGCGGCCGATGAACGGGAATTTGTTCGACGCACGGCTTTTGCCATGATGGCCTGGTCCGTCGTCCACCGGAAGAAAGAGCCGGAGGCGACCTTTCTCGCCTTCTTGCCCATCATCGAAGCGCAGGCCACCGACGCCCGCAATTTCGTGAAGAAGGGTGTGAACTGGGCCCTTCGTTCGCTCGGCAAACGGTCCATGGTTATGCACGGTGCTGCCCTTGCTGTCGCCGAAAGGCTCGCGCAATCGACCGACAAGACCGCGCGCTGGATCGGCAAGGATGCTGTGAAGGAACTATCGGATGCCAGGACAATCGAGCGCCTCGCCGCCAGAAAGACCTGACAGGTTGAGGAGTGCTGCGGCCGGTTCTCGCCGACATGTGATGCGGCTCGAGCATTGACGCCACCGACGGCGGCGTCTTTACTCGCCCGCAAAGGATGCGGCCATGACCCATTTCAAATCAATCCTGGCGCTTGCGGCCGCGCTCGCTCTCTCCACCGCCGGCGCTTCGGCCGAAACCACGCACATCTTTTGGAAGGATTTGCGCCCGGTAACCCAGGCGGTTGCCGAAGACGCCGGCCTGCCGATGATCGCGGCGAAACTGCCGGATCACGGCGAGACGCTGTCGGTTGCCCTGCAGGACAAAACGATACAATTAGCCGGCTATGCATTGCCGGTCGATCGCGACGGCGATCTCGTCTATCAGTTCCTGCTGGTGCCTTGGACCGGCGCGTGCAGCCACATGCCGACGCCGCCGCCCAATCAGATCGTGCTGGTCACGCCTGCCCGTCCCTACAAGATGTCGGAAGCCTACCAGCCGGTCGCCGTTACTGGTGCCCTGAAGCCGGAGATGGAGAAAAGCCAATTGTTCATTCTCGACGGCGTCAGCGTCATCCAATCCGGTTACGCCGTGCGCAGGGCAGATGTCATGGCCGTCGACACGGTGCCGGATTCCATCGTATTGCCGGTGAACTCGCCCTGGAGTTTCCTCAACAAGAAGAAGAATTGAGTTGCGGGATCAGGCCGCGTTGGCGCCCGACTCCTTGTCCAGCACCATGTAGTCGAGCGGGATTTCGGTCGTGTATTTGATTTGCTCCATGGCGAAGGACGACGACACGTCCCGGATCTCGATCTTGGCGATCAGCCGCTTGTAGAAGGCGTCATAGGCGGCGATGTCGGGCACCACGACACGCAACAGGTAATCGACGTCGCCGCTCATGCGATAGAATTCGACCACCTCGGGAAACTCCTGGATGACCTCGGAGAACCGGCGCAGCCATTCATGGCTGTGCGAATTGGTGCGGATCGACACGAAGACGGTGACCCGCACATTGACCTTTTCGTGGTCGAGAATGGCGACGCGCCGCTTGATGACGCCCTCCTCTTCGAGCTTCTGGATGCGCCGCCAGCACGGTGTGGTCGACAGGCCGACTTTCTTGGCAACGTCGGCGACCGCGAGCGTCGCGTCCTCCTGCAGGAGGCGGAGAATTTTTCGGTCAAGGCGATCCATCGGAGGCTCCTGGTGGAATAGTTTCGCTATATTCCCTTTTATTTGGGCCGTTCACAAGAAAGAAATTCTGCTGCCTGCGCCGAAAGCGAGTGATTTCTTGCTGAATGCCTAACCGAGGCGATAGCGGATTTCCGACCGCAGGAAAGGCAGCAAATCCATTTCAAACCAAGGATTCTGCTTCAACCAGCCAGTGTTGCGCCAGGATGGATGTGGCAGTGGCAGCACTTTGGGGCCGACGGAACTCTCCCAGATGGCGCGCCAGTTCATCACTGTTTCCGTCAGCGAGGGGCGGCGCGCGGCGCCCATGTGCCAGGTCTGCGCATAGATGCCGATCGCCAGCACCAGGTCGATCCGCGGCATCGACGCCATCAAGGGCGCGCGCCAGGCCGGGGCGCACTCACGCCTCGGCGGCAGGTCGCCGCCCTTGGCGTCCTGTCCGGGAAAGCAGAAGCCCATCGGCACAATGGCGAATTTCTCGATGTCATAGAATTCGTCGCTGGTCACACCGAGCCAGTTGCGCAGGCGGTCGCCGGAAGCGTCGGTGAATGGCATGCCCGACACATGCACCTTGGTTCCCGGGGCCTGGCTGGCGATCAGGATGCGGGCGCTGGACGAAGGTCGCAGCACCGGACGCGGCTTGTGGGGCAGCGGCTTGCCGACGGGAGTGTCGACGCAGATGCGGCAGGCGCGGACCGTCGCGGCGAGCCTGTCCAGTTGGACGCTCAAGCGGCGGCACTCGGACGGCTGGAGACGGCCTGATGCCAGCGTAGCACATTGGTGCATTCCTCCGGCACCTTGATGCGTGCCGGCTTCACGAAGTCGATCGCGATCAGGCCGGTGATGTCGGCAATCGAATAGCTGTCCCCGGCGGCGAATTCGCGGCTGCCCAGTTCAGCGTCCAGCAGCCTGAGAAAATCCACCGCCTTCTGCTTGTTGGCCTCGCCCCATTCGGGGATCTGCGGGATTTCCCATTCCTTCATGGCCGGATGGATGTGGCGGAAAGCTTGCGTGACGCTGCTGAGTAGGTTGAACTCCATCCGCCTCTGCCACATCTCGACCTGCGCCTTGCCAAGTGCGCCGCGCCCGAACAATGCCGGCTCGGGATAAAGCTCCTCGAAATAGCGGCAGATAGCGACGGATTCGGTGAGGATGGTGCCGTCATCGAGCTCCAGAACCGGCAGGCGCCGCAGCGGATTGCGCGAGCTGACCGGCTGCTGCTTGTGTTCCAGTGCGCCCATGTCGATGGGCACCAACGGAACCGTGATCCCCTTTTCAGCGAGGAAAACGCGAACCCGCCGTGGGTTGGGCGCACGACCGCCGTCGAACAGCTTCATTTCGATCCTCCTTTTCCTTCCGCCAGACATGCTTCACCAGAACCGAAATATCTCGCGCACGGCATCGCCGATCGACGCCAGCAAGCCATGTTTTCGCTCCACGACATCGCCGTGGTGGCTGTCGCGCCAATCCTGCGGCTGGTCGAACGTGCCCGCCCAGATGCCAATCCTTGCGGCGCGCGCGGTGGCTTCCTCGCCTTCGAAGTCGCCATAGGCGACGGCCCAGCCCGCCTCGACCTGGGCGCGGTTGAGGTCGGTGCCGCCGGCCTTGCAGTCGCCAAGCAACCGGCCATAGCGATCGCGCTGCCAGCCGCTGCAGGTGACCGGCTTGCCGGCGATCAGCCGCACCAGCGACTGGCGCGCCTGAGTACCACAGGCATAATCGGCACCGTTCTTGCGGCAGGTCTGGGTATACTCCGGAGCGTCGATGCCGCGCATGCGGATGCGCTCGGCGCCGAGCGTGATCGAATCGCCGTCATTGATAATGGCCGTACCTTGCGTCTTGCGTGTCTCCACCCGGTCAAGACGCGCCGCAAGCAGGATCAACAGCCCCAGAATGATGACGGTCAGCCCGTAGTCCAGCAGCTTGCGCCACAGGCTTCTGCGGCGAGGTGCCGCGTACCGCGGGCGCGACCTTGGCGACCAGGAACGGCTCATATGGCAAACGGTTGGTTAATCATTCGAACGTAGCTTAACACCTTGAAATCGCTGCGCGCATAAATTGAAGCTTTTGATGCCCTTGCAACGCTCGAACACAGCGGACAAGTTCATTGTGGACCGCAGGAAACGGCATCGCAACAGCGATGTCGCGCGCGCGGTGCGCAAGACGCGCGACCGTCTTTCGCAGCAGGCCGGCAATCCCGATTTCGATCGCGAACTGCTGAAGCTCCACGCCCGGACCATGACAAGCGGTGCCGTCGTCATCCCGCTGCTCGTCCTGGTGATCGCCGCGGCCGGCCGTTTGGCCGGTGTCGGCAATGAGATCGGGCTCTGGGCGTTGTTTACGCTCACCTGCTATACAACAGTCGTCTTCATGGCGCGGCGCATCGAGCGCACGGAAGCTTCTGAACTCAACTCATTGCAAACGCGAAGGGAATTCCTGGTCGGGCATTTCCTTTGCGGCCTTGGCTGGGCCTGGTTCGTCTGGCTGGGCTGCGGCGCCTGCGAGGTCGACCAGTTCCAGGTGATCAAGGCGGTGGTGCTCCTGTTCGCCATGGCAGGGACCGCGCTCATGGCCTCGTCCCTGAGCGGCGCCCTGCTGGCGACCTTCGCGTTTCCGGTGGCACTCTACGCCTATGCCGCGACCAGGTCGTGGATGCCGGTCGAGGTGATCATGGCCGGGCTGCTCGTCCTGTCGCTGCCTTTCTTCGCCTATATAGCCAGTCACCTCAATCGCTTCTCCCTGCTGCTCTTGTCGTTCCGCTCCGAAAAGGATGCGCTGATCGCCGAAGTGGAGACGGCGAAATCGATGTCGGACGAGGCGCGGCGGCGGGCCGAGGACGCCAACCTTGCAAAATCGCGTTTCCTCGCTTCGATGAGCCATGAATTGCGCACGCCGCTCAACGCTATTCTCGGCTTTTCCGAGGTGATGGCGAACGAGGTGCTGGGGCCGATGAGCAATCCCACCTATCGCGACTATGCCCATGACGTGCATGATTCAGGCCAGCACCTGCTCGACCTGATCAACGAGATCCTCGACCTGTCGCGCATCGAGGCCGGCCGATACCAGCTCAACGAGGAGCCGGTGATGCTGCTCAACATCGTCGAGGACTGCTGCCACATGATGGAGCTTAAGGCACGCAACAAGGATATCCGCGTCGTTCAGGATTTCGAACAGACATTGCCGCGGCTGTTCGCCGACGAGCGCGCCGTGCGCCAGATCGCGCTCAACCTTCTGTCCAACGCCATCAAATTCACCGCCACCGGCGGCGAAATCCGCGTCCGGGTCGGCTGGACGGCGGGTGGAGGACAGTACATTTCGATCAAGGACAACGGCCCCGGCATTCCCGAGGACGAGATCCCGATCGTGCTTTCAGCCTTCGGCCAGGGGTCGATCGCCATCAAGAGCGCCGAGCAAGGCACCGGGCTTGGCCTGCCGATCGTGCAAGGGCTGCTCGCCATGCATGGCGGCGAGTTCGAACTTCATTCCAAGCTGCGCGAGGGCACCGAGGCGATCGCCATCTTCCCGCTGAGCAGGGTGATGGAAGAACTGCCGGCGCTGCCGACCGCTGCGGTCGCCGTGCGACGGCGGTAGCGCCTTGGGCGCCTGCGTCGACACGGCCGAGAAAAGGAACGGACCATAATGACGGCGGAGTGGGATGCCAGCAGCATCGAAATCAAATCGCAGCGGCTTCGCCTGAAGCTGTTTGCGGCCGACGATGCCGCAGACGTCTTTGCCGCCATCACTCCCGCGATCACCCGCTTCATGCAGTGGGAACCACCTCGATCACCAGCGGCTTTTGCCGAGGTTATGGCGATCCTGGCCGGCCCCGATCCTTGACGAATCGGATTTGCATTTCGTCGTGCGTTCGTTGGCGGACGGTCGCTGCCTGGGGCTTGTCGGCCTTCATGCGGCCAGGACTGCCTGTCCCGAGATCGGAATTTGGCTAAGGGAGGACGTACATGGAAACGGCATCGGCCGTGAGGCCGTTGCCGCCGTGGCGGCTTGGGCGTCCGACGCATTCAATCCGGATTGCTTCGAGTATCCAGCCGCAGAAGAGAACGTGGCGAGCAGAAGGATCGCGGAAGGCCTTGGCGGTTCAATAGTCGAGACACGCTCGAATTCGAAATATACCTCGGTCGTCTATCGCATTCCCAATAGCCGGCGTTGACGCGCGAGGACCGGGGACGTTAGCCCCGCACAGCCGCCGCCATGCCTGAACTTGTCAATGCCGCTGCCTTGACCAGCCCGGCCGCCAGGGCTGCTCCTGCCCCTTCGCCATGACCGATGCCCAGATCGAGCAGCGGACGCAGCCCGAGGTGCTCAGCGGCCCTTGCATGTGCGAGCTCCGGCGACAGGCTGGCGAGAAGACAATGATCAAGTGCTACGGGGTTTGCCGCATGCAGCACCGCCGCGGCTGCCGTTGCCGCGAAGCCATCGAGCAGTACCGGTATCTGCTGCATCCGCGCGGCAAGGATTGCGCCGGCTATCGCCGCGAACTCGCGGCCGCCGACCCGGCGCAGCGCCTCCAGGGGGTCTTCCAGATGGTGGCCGTGAAAGGCCAGCGCCGCATCGATCACCTTCGCCTTGCGGGCCTGCATCGCCGCATCGGCGCCGGATCCCGGACCAATCCAGTCGGCACCCCTGCCCCCCAGCAACGCGGCGAACAGGGCGGCGGCGACGGTGGAGTTGCCGACGCCGAGATCGCCCAGGCAAAGCAGGTCGGTGCCGCCGGCAATCGCCTCCATTCCGAAGGCCATGGTGGCCGCGCAACCGCGTTCATCGAGCGCGGCATCCTCGGTGATGTCGCCGGTCGGGATGTGCAGGGCAAGATCGAACACCTTCAGACCGAGGTCGTTGGCAATGCAGATCTGGTTGATCGCCGCACCGCCGGCCGCGCAAAGCTCGACCGCGTTGGCGGTCGCTGCCACGGGCCTCGTCGAAATGCCATGCCTGACAACGCCATGATTACCGGCAAAGACAGCCATCAAGGGCCTGGTCACGGCGGGCGGAGCGCGACCGCTCCAGGCGGCGAGCCACGCGGCGATGTCCTCGACGCGGCCAAGCGAATTCACCGGCTTGTCGGCCTTGGCAAACAGCGTGCGCACGCGCGCTTCGGCTTTGAGGTCGGCTGCCGGCAAATTGTCGAGCAGGTTGCGGAAATCATCGAAAGGCAGTGCACTGGTCATGTCGCGAACAATCGTTCCTGGATCCGGGGAGCGGCATAGCTGCCTTGCGTGATCGGCACAACCTCCTCGATCGTCCTTGCTGATTTGCCGCAAAGGCGGTCACGGAAGGCGCTATCGCGAGGGCTTGCATTGGCTTTGCCGTTGCACCATGTGGAGATGGAAGAGCGGATTCCGGACCGGATCCCTCGAGAGAAAGTCATGACGGCCATCGAAACTCCCTGCATCCTGGTCTGTTCGATCGATATGAAAACCGGCTTCTGCTTCGGTTGCGGCCGCACGCGCGAGGAGATCGGCGCCTGGATGGCGATGACGCCCGAGACGCGCCGCAGCGTGATGGCCGAACTGCCGGCCCGGCTGGAAACCGTCGAGCGCCGGCCGCGCCGGGAAACACGCCGCACCCGCATGGCGCGCGAACGCGACGCACTCTAGCGAGGGACGGATGAGCAGCCGGCTGTTCTGGACTGTGATGGCGGTGATCGGCGTGGGGGCAGCGCTGCTCATGCTCAACGATTCCGCCGGCAGCACGCTCGGCGTCGAGAATTACGATTTTGGACGGCTGATCTGGCTTGGAGCTTTCGGCGCCCTTATCGGTGCCGGCTTGCTGCGGTCGGCTCCGCTCGGAGTGATGGCCCGCAATCTCGGCGCCTGGGCCGCTATCGTGCTCGCGCTGATTGCCGGCTACCAATATCGTTACGAGCTGCAGGACGTCGCCAGCCGCGTGACCGCGGGCCTCGTTCCCGGCAGTCCGCTGGCGCTCGGCGTCCAAGACGGCCACGCCACCGTGACCCTGGACAAGGCCGACAATGGTCATTTCGAAGCGCGCATCCTGGTCAACGGCAACCCGGTTCGCACCGTCGTCGACACCGGCGCGACCAGCACGGTCCTGACTTCGGAAGACGCGCAAGCCGCCGGCTTCAATCCGGCCGCGCTCAACTATACAATACAGGTTTCGACAGCCAACGGCATGGCACGCGCCGCAGCGGTCAAAACCCACGAGTTGGCGATCGGCGGCATCGTGCGCAAGGATATGTCGGTGATGATCGCCGCTCCCGGCATGCTGAGCCAAAGCCTGCTCGGCATGAACTTCATCGGTTCGCTCTCGGGCTTCGACGTGCGCGGCGACCGTATGATCCTCAGGGACTAATGCATGGCGCCCGGAAGTGCCCTCGGTTCCGGGACAACGACATGCATAGAATCCGAAGCTAACAGCCGGTCAGGCGAATCCTATTGGCCGCGATATGCTGTTAGTTCAGGCCGCTTCGGCGGCCGCTCCACCAAATTCGACAGCCGCGAAAGCCGTCTTCAGCACGTCCGGTCCGGCTCCGGGCCGGGTCGCGTCGGTGGATAGGATCTGGCGGTAGCGGCGCGCGCCGGGCAGCCCGTGAAACAGCCCGACCATATGGCGGGTGACATGGCCGAGCCGTCCGCCTTGTTCGATATGGCGCGCCGCATAATCCGCTATCGCATCGACCAGCGCCGCGAAATCGAACGCTTCCGGCAGCGTTCCGTAGAAGGCGGCGTCAACACCGGCCAGAATGCCTGGTGTGTGGTAGGCGGCGCGGCCGAGCATGGCGCCATCGACATGATCGAGATGCGTCCGAGCCTCTTCAAGCGACTGAATACCGCCATTGATGCCAATGAATTGGCTCCTCTTTTTTTTCTTCAGCCGATAGACCCTGTCATAGTCAAGCGGCGGGATGTCGCGGTTTTCCTTGGGGCTCAGCCCTTCCAGCCACGCCTTGCGAGCATGCACCCACAAGGCATCGGCGCCGGCCTCGAAAACCCCATTCGCCAGCGCATCGAGCGCCGGCTCCGGATCCTGTTCGTCGACGCCGATGCGGCATTTGACCGTGACCGGCACCGTTACTGCCGCTTTCATCGCTGCGACACAGTCGGCGACAAGGTCGGGCACTTTCATCAGGCAAGCGCCGAAGGTGCCCGACTGGACGCGGTCGGACGGGCAGCCGACATTGAGATTGATCTCGTCATAACCGAAGGCCTCGCCAATGCGCGCCGCTTCGGCAAGTTTTGCGGGATCCGAGCCGCCAAGTTGCAGGGCGACGGGATGTTCCACCTCATCGAAGCCAAGAAGCCGCTCGCGTGCGCCGTGGATCACCGCGTCGGCGACAACCATTTCGGTGTACAGCAGCGCATGTGTCGTCAGCCGGCGATGGAAGAACCGGCAATGCCGGTCCGTCCAGTCCATCATCGGCGCCACGGCCACTCTATGCTCTTGATTTTTCGCCATTTTTTCTTTAACATCAATTCGTTAGTCGCAATCGCGGCTACGCCACTTTACGCCAAAATACGACCCTTTTCACCACGTTTCGATCTGTCAGTGCACACGGAGCGCACACGAAAGAAAGGCCACCTACACAAAACTCTCGTCCGGCTCATAGCGTGTTCAAGTCCGTCGCAAAGGTCGCTACGTCAGCGAGACCTTCCCGCGCCGCGACGGCGCCCCGGCGCTGGGCAACCGAAACCGAGCGCCAAGTCGATCGCGGTGAGACGCCGACGAAGTCCCGCGTAGCGCGCCTGAAGACTTCGGCGAACTCATCGACCTTCATGACGCTGATGGTGCAGGCGCCTCAACGGCAGTCAATGTGAAGCACGATATAACCGCAATGGTGCATACAACGATGGGAAACCAGACCCAAAACCCGTCAGGAAACTTCGTCCACAAAAGACTACCGCGCCGCGATGCTCACCCTATCAGATCTAGCACAAGCGCTGGGTTCCTCCGGCGGATGCTGCCGGCCCTCGCCTGCCGCAATCATCCTGCCTGTCAGCGAATAGCGTTTCCTAAGCGACAGGACGGGCTTCTCAACGCAGTGCCATGAAATCGCGGCAACGCAGAGGACGACGATGCCCACCGTCAAAGTCAGCGTGACAATGCCGACTAATGAGCCGACGAGGATCAGCGGCCCGACCAGGATAGCGAGCTGGATGAACGGCAGGTGATAGAGATATACGCCATAAGAATAATCACCGCCCTCCAGAATCCGCGGTAGCATCAGTCGCGAAAGGCCAGCGTAAATTGTTATGTAGGTCAGAACTGGCATCAGGAACAGCCGGTATGCGACACTTTCGGTCGCGCTCGTTTCAAGCAGCAATATGGCGGACACCGCAACGGCAATGCAGGCAGCAAACAGCATCCTGCTCATCGGGATCTTGTCGCGCAACTGATACGCAAGCACGCCGCACAGGAAGGCCGTGATGAGATGAGCGCCACGACCGACGAAGAGCGTATGAAGGCCTGAGGCATCTCCTGCCTTGGCGGACGCGAAATGCCCGACCGCAATGCCCGCGAGGACAAAGATCGCTAGCAGCAGGGCAGTCGCCACCGGCCGCCGCACCACACCTGTCACCATCAAGACCGACATGATTGTGTAGCAACATATCTCCCAAGGAATGGTCCACAGCGCGCCGTTGACCTGCGGCAGCGGGTTGGTTTCAAACACGCCTGGCAGTTGAAAATGAACCCAGCCGATAATGTTCAGCATATAGGCGAAGAAGCCTGCATTGGTGAAATAGCCGGCTAGCGGCAGAGTAGTAACGGCTGGACCGATGATGAAGGCGCACACCAGAATATCAACCGCTAACGCCGGAACGATGCGCAGGGCGCGATTAATCAGGAAATCTTCCAGGCTGAGACGTTGGGCGCTGGCGGTGATCAGAAAGCCGCTAAGGGCGAAAAACATCGCCACCAAGCTATATTCAAGGAACCAAAGCACCGGACCGTGCGCCAACTGCCAGTGGTCGGAATTGGTAAGAACGTGATAGAAAACAATCGAGAACGCCAGCGTTATGCGCAAAAAATTGAAGCCGGGCCCGTAGCCTCTATAGCGGGCCAACATAGCTCCAAAGGTTTTCATCAACACTCTCCGTAAACGCGACGCCAGCCTGATAACCGCATCTTTAGATGCACCTTACGATGTGTTCTTCAATTAAGGGTATGCGGCAGAGTTAGCGCGCATTGAACGATTGTCATTTTGGTCGCAATCGGCGAGCCTCGCAAAAGCGCTTTCGGCGGCCCCTTAGGGTGAACGAAAAAGAAGAGAAGCAGAACCTTCGTGGGCGATTTTTGCACGCGGTCTCCCGCAACTATATGATAGTGCACACGCCCCTGCTCGCACGGCTGCATTGGTCGATCATGAGGCGGCGGAAATGCCATGGCGCCATCACGGTCATTTAAAATCATATGGGAAAGGAGTAATATTAGTTGTCGCTCACATTGTTGCGCGACCAACATATGGGAGGAAAGCATGAATCGCAGATCTGCAATTGCCCTTGGTCTCACGGCTGCGGCGGCAACCCCTCTGTTCGTCCTGACTGCGCATGCAAAGACGAAGAAATACGGCCCGAAAGACGGCAAGGAGATTGCTCCTGGCGTCAGGGTGGTGGAGGTCGGTACCGGGAACGCCGACATTCCCGCCTACAAGAGCATCTCGATTGTCGACGTCGTCTTTCAGCCCGGGGCACACGCTCCTCAAACCGTGATGGACAACGACATGGTCTGCACGATTACCGCCGGTGCATTCACGATCAAGAAAGCGGACAAGGAATTCAAGCTGAAGGAAGGCGACATGTACACTTGCGCCAAGGGCAAGACCGACGAGGCGACCAACACAAGCAAGGTGGTCGGCATACATCGCATCGCCGTCCTGATACCTGCTTAGGGAGACGGGATTCCGGTCGACGCGTCGACCGGAATGTTGCCGTGCAATCAGCGACTCCAATTCCTGCAGATTCAGCGAGATCGGGCCTCGCTGTTCGAACCGGATGCGGTGATCGACTGGGGCGGTGGACGGTTTCTGCGCGGCTACGAAGCCATTCGCAGCCACTATGCCGACGTCACCGCCTCCGGTCGTAAGTTTGCCGTCGGCGAGCAGCGTGCGGCGCTGGTCAGCGGTGACCTGGCGCTGACGTCGACCCGCTTTCCGGACGGTGATGTGACAAGCTAGGGCGCCCGCCGGCAAGCGGATGGATCATGGCTCTGGGTGATCGATCGATACAGTGTCGATTGGTGACCGGATGGTGGGACGGTTTGCCCCGAAGCGCAAACAGGGACGTCGCGCCCGCAACGGGCGCGATCCGCCAGCAGTAAAGGCCGTGGACGGCTACCGCCGCAGCGCGTGTATGCTCGCCTTGCTGTCGTTGCCTATCGGCAGAGCCATATCATCGTCCAGAAGCCGCGTGATCCGGGCAAAGCCGGTGAACGCCTTTCTTGCTTCCTCCGCCGACATCTGTCCGGATAGGGCGGCCGAGCAGCAATTCAGGGCACACTGATACACAGGCCCACGCCGTCCCTTCGGCCATTTACGCAAGAAAACCATCGCCTCGGCGACACTATCCACTTCTTCCACAGGATGCCCTTGCCCGCGCGATATCCGCACGGGCGAAAAGAAATGCAGGTAGTCCATCGTTTCCTCCGCTTCGATCGAGATGCGCTCGATCGAACCCGCTGAAACGCGCCATCCGGTGCTTGGTTCCACGCGGAAAACAGAATCTTTAAAAAATCTGGCGGTCGAATGGATGAGCAATGTCGGCTATGTCGTCGGGAAGTGGCAGGCCGCTTTGCGGCCGGGTCGGTACTCCCTCAGTTCCGGCCGCTCCGAACGGCAGCGCTCAACCGCTATCGGGCATCGGGGATGGAACCGGCACCCGGATGGCGGATTGAGCGGGCTCGGCACATCGCCCGTAAGGATAATGCGCCTGCGCGTCCCGCTGGGTGTCGTCTCCACGACGGGAACGGCCGAGATCAGCGTCTGGCTGTAAGGGTGGGCCGGGGCTGAAAACACCTCTTCCGCCGGTCCTTCCTCGACGATCGAGCCGAGATACATGACCGCGATGCGGGTCGAGACCTGACGCACCACGGACAGGTCGTGGGCGATGAAGACATAGGTGAGGTCCAGCTTCTCCTGAAGGTCGGCAAGCAGGTTGACGATCTGCGCCTGTACGGACACGTCGAGCGCTGAGACCGGTTCGTCGAGAACGACGAGATCGGGATTGAGGGCTATGGCGCGCGCTATGCCGACACGCTGACGCTGCCCGCCCGAGAATCCATGGGGGAAGCGCATGACATGGTCCGGTAACAGTCCGACGAGCTCGAAGAGCTCCGCGACGCGGTTGGTGATCTCGCGCGATGAAAGCTTGCCATGGATGCGCAGCGGTTCCGCCACGAGGTCGCCGACACCCCGGCGCGGATTGAGCGAGGCCGACGGGTCCTGGAACACCATTTGCAGGCGCCGCCGCAGCGGCCTCAGTTCAGACAGCGACTTCGACATGATGTCGTCGCCTTCGAACAGCAGCTCACCGTCTGAAATGTCGTAGAGCCTGACCAGACAGCGCGCCAGCGTGGACTTGCCACATCCGGATTCGCCGACCAACCCTACGGTTTCGCCGCGCCGCACCGTCAGGGAGACATTGTCGACCGCATGGACGGTTCGCCTGCCTTCGGCGGAAAAACGGGTGCCGATCGAGAAACGCTTGCCGAGCGAGCGCGTTTCGAGGATTGGACGGTCGTTGTCGATCATCGGTCCGCTCATGCCTGCGCCACTCGAAAGCAGGCCGCCGCGTGCGTGGCGGCGCCAAGCTCGGGCTTGCCGGTTAGACACGGCTCGTAGCGGACCCGGCAACGCGGACCGAAGGCACAGCCTTGCGGCAATCGCAGCAGCGATGGCGAATGCGAGACCATGCGATGGAAGCGCTGGCTGGAGCAGGAAGGCGTTTTGGACACGACGCCGAAATCCAGCACGACGCTGGATGATTGCACGCTGATCATGCGCGAGGCGATCAATGGCGCTGGAATAGCGCTTGCTGACACGATGATGGCCCAGGATCTGCTGCAGCAGGGCAAGCTGGTCGCCCCGTTCAGCGCCCGCCATACCTATCCGGCGGGCATCTACCTGCATCAGCGCCGCAGCATCGGCAACAAGCCGGGTACCGGCCTCTTTCAGGACTGGCTGCTTTCCGAAGTCGAGGACCATAAGCGGGTGATGGCCATCGCCTAGGCAGCCCCGCTTGCCGACAGATTTGTGAACACGGGTTCGTCCAGATTCAGGCCGTGGATCGAGAACTCGAATCAACAGGCAGGCCTTTTCAAAAGCGGCTCACCATCATCGCCCCGTCGATAATCGCGGTTCGCATTGAATATCTTTAAGGTCAAAGCCGGCAAATCGATTGCTTGCCGGTTCCCCTGCGTCAGGCGTAACCTCCGCGATCAACGCGTGAGGGCGCGTGCTGCAAGAAGGGGACATTGCAATGACGATACAAGGCGCATCGCCTGACCTGTATAATGAAGACCTCGCTCCTGCCAAGGTTCGAAACTGGGGACCGTTCTCGATCTTCAACGTCTGGACGTCGGACGTCCATAGCCTGTGGGGCTACTACCTCGCCGCCAGCCTGTTTCTGTTCTGTGGCGGCTTCGTCAATTTCATCATCGCCATCGGCATCGGCTCGCTGATCATCTACGCGCTGATGAACATGGTCGGCTATGCCGGTGTCAAGACCGGTGTGCCCTACCCCGTGCTCGCCCGCGCCTCCTTCGGCATCTGGGGCGCCAACATTCCGGCACTGGTGCGCGCCATCGTCGCCTGCTTCTGGTATGGCGCGCAGACCGCCGCCGCCTCCGGCGCCATCGTTGCATTGCTGATCCGCTCGCAATGGTTCGCCGACTTCAACGCCAACACCCATTTCCTCGGCCATTCCGGCCTGGAGGTGATCTGCTTCGTGGTCATATGGGCCCTGCAACTGCTCATCATCCAGAAAGGCATGGAAACGGTGCGCCGGTTCCAGGATTGGGCGGGACCAGCCGTCTGGGTGATGATGCTGCTCCTGGCCATCTATCTCTGCGTCAAATCCGGAACCTTCGCCTTCACCAGCGACATCCCGATGGACGTGCTTCTGGAAAAGACCAAGGATGCCGGCGTGCCTGGAACGCCGGGCTCGTGGACGTCGCTGTTCGCGGTCGCCGCGATCTGGGTGACGTATTTTTCGGCGCTCTATCTCAATTTCTGCGATTTCGCCCGCTATGCGCCCGATCAGGCGGCGCTGCGCAAGGGCAATATTTGGGGTCTGCCGATCAACCTGATCCTGTTCTCGCTGGTCGCCGGCGTCACCACCATTGCCGCCTACGACGTTTACCATGAGGTGCTGCTGCACCCCGACCAGATCTCGGCGAAGTTCGACAGCTGGTTCCTGGCTGCCCTTGCCGCCCTGACCTTCGCGGTGGCGACGCTTGGCATCAACGTCGTGGCCAACTTCGTGTCGCCGGCCTTCGACTTCTCCAACGTCTTCCCGCGGCAGATCGACTTCAAGAAGGGCGGCTACATCGCCGCTGTCATCGCGCTTGTGCTCTATCCGTTCGCACCGTGGGAAGGCAGTGCCGCCTCTTTCGTCAACGTCATCGGCGCGACGATGGGACCGATCTTCGGCGTGATGATGGTCGATTACTATCTGATCCGGAAGGGCGAGGTCGACGTCGAGGCGCTGTATCGCGAGGACGGCGAGTTCCGCTTCCAGGGCGGCTGGCATGTCAATGCCTTCATCGCCGCCGGCATCGGCGCCGTCTTCTCCTCGATCCTGCCGAACTTCACCAACTGGCTGCCGTCCTGGTGGGGCGTCTATGGCTGGTTCTTCGGCGTGGCGATCGCCGGCGTCATCTACTACGTGCTGCGCACCGCCGCCCTGGGTGCAGGCGCCAAGATAGCAAAAGCCTGACGAACTTCTCTGGGGCGGCGCAACGCCGCCCCAGATTTATGCTCCTATCATCTCGGCCAGCTTGCGCACCGTGTTCCAGTTGCGCGAGGTTCCGATGCCCATGCGTTTGTGATTTGCGGCCGCGAGCAGCCGCGAGCTAGGCCTCTCCCGTGAAAAGACGACCCAGATGTCGCCGCCGACCAGAAGCACCTTCTCGTCCGCGGCGGCATAGGCCTGCAGGCCCGATATGGCATCCTCGGCCACGGGTTTGCGCATCACGCGCACCGCGACCTGATCGCCGGCTTCCACCGACTCGGTCGGGAATGGATTGCCGCTTGCGAGTTTGCGCCAGTCTCCGGCGGCACGGACGATGATGTCGACATGGCGGCCAAAGGTCTGTTCGAAGGCGGATTCCAGCCGCTTCTCAAGTCCGGCGATCGAGATCTTTTCGCTCTCGAAAACCAGGTTGCCGGTCGCCACCAGGGTGCGGACATTCTTCAGGCCGAGGCCTTCCGCCATCGCCTTGAGATCGGACATGACGACCCGCCGCCCCTCTCCCAGGGTGATGCTGTAGAGGAGCGCCACAAAGGTCCGCATGGCAGCGATCAGACCAGCCGGCTCTGCTCCACCGCCGCCTCGATGAAGCTGGCGAACAGCGGATGCGGATCGAGCGGCCGGCTCTTCAGCTCGGGGTGATATTGCACGCCGATGAACCAGGGATGGTCGGGATATTCGACCGTCTCCGGCAGCACACCGTCGGGCGACATGCCGGCAAAGATCAGCCCGCAATCCTCCAGGCGCTTCTTGTAGTCGATATTGACCTCGTAGCGGTGCCGGTGACGTTCGGAAATCTGGGTGTCGCCGTAGATATCGGCGATCTTCGAGCCTTTGGCGAGCTCGGCCTGATAGGCGCCGAGCCGCATGGTGCCGCCGAGATCGCCGCTCGCCCTGCGCTTTTCCAGCATGTTGCCCTTCAGCCATTCGGTCATCAAACCGACGACTGGTTCCTTGGTGGGGCCGAACTCGGTCGATGAGGCATGTTCGACACCGGCCAGTGAGCGTGCCGCCTCGATGCAGGCCATCTGCATGCCGAAGCAGATGCCGAAATACGGCACCTTGCGCTCGCGTGCGAACTTCGCCGCCAGGATCTTGCCCTCCGAGCCACGCTCGCCGAAACCGCCGGGCACCAGGATGCCGTGCACCTTCTCCAGCCAAGGCGTCGGGTCTTCCTTTTCGAAGATTTCCGATTCGATCCAGTCGAGCTTCACCTTGACGTGGTTGGCCAGCCCGCCATGCGAAAGCGCCTCGATCAGCGATTTGTAGGCATCCTTGAGGCCGGTATACTTGCCGACGATGGCGATGGTGACCTCGCCCTCCGGATTATGGATGCGGTTGGAGACAGCCTGCCATGGCTCCATGCGCGGCTTGGGCGCCGGGTCGATGCCGAAGGCGGCCAGCACTTCCGAATCGAGACCTTCCTTGTGGTAGGCCATAGGCACGTCGTAGATATGCGGCACGTCGAGCGCCTGGATGACGGCGCTTTCCCTGACATTGCAGAACAGCGACAGTTTGCGGCGCTCTTCCTTGGGAATGGCGCGGTCGGCGCGCACCAGAAGAATATCCGGCGCAATGCCGATCCCGCGCAATTCCTTGACCGAATGCTGCGTCGGCTTGGTCTTCAGCTCACCCGCCGTCGGGATATAGGGCATCAAGGTCAGGTGGACATAGACGGCGTTGTTGCGCGGCAGATCGTTGCCGAGCTGGCGGATGGCTTCGAGGAACGGCATCGCCTCGATGTCGCCGACCGTGCCGCCGATTTCGCACAGCACGAAATCATAGTCGTCATTGCCGTCGAGGACGAAGTTCTTGATCTCGTCGGTAACGTGCGGGATGACCTGCACGGTCGCGCCGAGATAGTCGCCACGCCGCTCGCGCTCGATGATATTCTTGTAGATACGCCCGGTCGTGATGTTGTCCTGCTGGTTGGCGGAACGGCCGGTGAAGCGCTCGTAATGGCCAAGGTCGAGGTCGGTTTCGGCCCCATCATCGGTGACGAACACTTCGCCATGCTGGTACGGCGACATCGTGCCGGGATCGACATTGAGGTAGGGGTCGAGTTTTTTGATGCGTGCGCGATAGCCTCGCGCCTGCAGGAGAGCCCCAAGGGCCGCTGCGGCAATGCCTTTTCCAAGTGAGGAAACCACGCCGCCTGTGATGAATACATATCGCGCCATGGGAGTCATCGCTTAACGCGGCCGGATTGATTCCGCCAGAGAAAAAACCGCCGCGAAGGCTTTTTCCCAAGATGGCGCTCGGACCATGATCCCGAAAAGTGGAATCCGGTTTTTGGACAAGATCACGACCAAACAGGTTTGAGCGGGACCTTAAGCAAAACAAAAGGGCCGGCTGAGCCGGCCCTTTCGGCATGATGATGGAAACGTCAGATGATGACGACTTTGGTGCCGACCCGGACGCGGCTGTAGAGGTCCATGACGTGCTCGTTCATCATGCGGAAGCAGCCATTGGAGGCACTGGTGCCGATCGACTGCGGCGCGATGGTGCCGTGGATACGCAGATGCGTATCCTTCTTGCCGTCATAGAGATAGATGGCGCGTGCGCCGAGCGGGTTCTGGCCGCCGCCGGCCATGCCGTCCTTGTACTGGCCGTAGTGCTTGGGCTCGCGCTTCTGCATGTCGAGCGTCGGGATCCAGCGCGGCCATTCCTGCTTGTCGCCGACCGCGACCGTGCCCTTGAACTGCAGGCCTTCGCGGCCGACCGCGATGGCGTAGCGGCGTGCGGTGGTCGATGATTCGACGAGATAGAGCCGGCGAGCACTGGTGTCGATGACGATCGTGCCGGCATCGTAGCCCGTGAATTCCACGTCCTGAGGCACGAATTCCGGCTTCACCTTGAACGGCTTCTTGGCATTCTTCTGGGCAAGTGCCGAGTCGAGCGCGCGTGTCTCGGGCAGATAGCTGATCGATGAGCCGGATGAGGTTCCACCGAACAGACTGGCGAACAGGCCGCCGCTTGACTGCTTCTGGCCGCCGACCACCTCGCTGCGCAATTCGCCATTGTTACCGGTCAAAGCGACATTCATCACCTCGGCCGGGACAGGCTCGGCCGACTGGATAGGCGTGACCGGTTCAATCGGCTCGATAATCTTGATGGTCTTCTTGGCCGGCTTGGCATCGGCCACTTCGGTTGCCGGTGCCTTCTGACCCTTGCTGGCCAGGAATGCCTTCCGGTCCGCGTCAGCCCTGGCTTTGGCTGCCTCGCGCATCGCCAGCTTCCTGGCTTCGAGCGCCTTGGCTTTGGCGTCTTCCTTGCCAGCGGCGATCTTGGCCTCGATCTTCTTGATCTGGGCGAGGTCGTCCGGTGTCGGGGTTTTCTTCTTCTTGAGAAGCTTCAACTGCGCCGCATCGCTCTTGGCCGCGACGGGGATGGCGTCGGTTTTTTCAAGCGACACCGACTGTTGTGCGGCCATATTTGCCGGCATGCCGGCGAAGGCCGGGGAACTCATGCCGATTGCGGCGCAAAGTCCCAGGAAAATGAAGCTGCGAAGCTGCATGGCGAAGATCCGATCGTTCAATGCTTGTTGCCTACGGCGTCGCCCGGCGCCCCCCAAGGACGCCGAAAATGCCGCGTGCAATCTATAGTCGAATAAGCGCGGATGCCTCAAGCGCGAGACCGCACTGCTGCCCGTCGAATCTTCGTGATCGCGCAGCATTTGCCGCGACTGTGTTCAAACGATCACAGATCGCGGTTTGGAAACGTCAAGGTTACTGGTTCGGAACCTGAGGCGCCGCCGGCGCGGTGTTGGTGGTCCCGGTCGCTGGCGGCGTCGAGCCGGCGGCGGGTGCCGTGGCCGGGGCCGTTGCCGGAGGCTTTGCCGCGGCGTCGTTTCCGGACGGCGGCGTCGGCGTAGCGTTGCCGGCGGGTGCCGGCGTGGTCTTGCCCGGCAGTTGGTTGAGCACGCCCTTGCCGTCCGAGGTCGTGGGAACCCGATCGAGAATGTCGATCGGTTTCTCGCCGTAGCGGGCGATGATCGACAAGGTCAGCGACGTCACAAAGAACGCAGCCGCCAGGATCGCCGTCGCCCGGGTCAAAGCGTTGGCGGCGCCGCGTGCCGTCATGAAGCCCGATCCGCCACCAATGCCGAGGCCGCCGCCTTCGGAGCGCTGCAGCAGCACCACGCCGACAAGGGCGAGCACGACCATGAGATGGATGACGATCAGTACGGTTTGCATAGTTTATCCTGGCAAGGCCCTGCCCGGCCGCGGACACGACCGGTGAATTGGAGGCGGCTCAATACAATGCTTTCACGGCATTTCCAAGCCCGTGGCCGGAATATGGGAAGCAACGCGCCCTTTGCAACGAAATTGGACGGGACGAGACCCGCCCACCCTCGTGAATCTCAGCCTGCAATGCTGCGATAGGCTTCGGCGATACCCAGGAAATCAGCCGCTTTCAGGCTGGCGCCACCGACCAGCGCGCCATCGACATTCCGGACGCCCAGCAGCTCCACCGCGTTGGACGGCTTGACCGAGCCGCCATAGAGAATGCGCATCCTGGCGGCGGCGGCGCCGAGCTTTTCCGACAGCTTTTCGCGGATATGCGCATGCGCTTCGGCCACATCGGCCGCGGTTGGCGTCAAGCCGGTGCCGATCGCCCATACCGGCTCATAGGCAATGACGGTGTTGGATGGCGTGGCACTTGGCGGCACCGAGCCAGCCACCTGGCGCGACAGCACCTCCAGCGTGGCTCCAGCCTCACGCTCCTGCCGCGTCTCGCCGATGCAAACGATGGCCACCAGCCCGGCACGCCAGGCCGCGGTGGCCTTGGCCTGGACCGTCGCGTCGTCCTCGCCGCTTTGTTCGCGGCATTCGGAGTGACCGACAATGACATGGCTCGCGCCCGCGTCCTTCAGCATCTCCGCGGAAATGCAGCCGGTATAGGCGCCGCTCTCCTTGCTATGGCAGTCCTCACCGCCGGCATGGACCGGCGTGCGCGACAGTATCTCCGCGGCATGGGAAAGCAGCGTCGCGGGAACACAGACCAGTGCTTCGGTCTCGGCGTCGAGCCCGCTCATGAAACCGTTGCCGATCATCCTGAGCTCGTTCAGCGAGGCGCTGGTGCCGTTCATTTTCCAGTTGCCGGCGACAAGCGGGCGAATTCCTGGCGTCATGGTGTGCTTCTCCGGGCGATATCAGGCTCTGGCTCTCACTACCAAAATCAGGCCACAAAGCAATCGACAGTGGACCGGAAGGGCGCTATTGCGCTTGTTTCAAACTCGGCGCATGCGAAAATGCGCATAAATCGGAAGTAACCATGCTTGGTATATTGAGAAGCGCGGCGGGTACCTGGGTCGCGAAGACATTGCTTTCGCTGCTGGTGGTCAGTTTCGCCGCGTGGGGCATCTCCGGACGGCTGATGGGCGGCCTTGCGGGCCACGATTCGGTGATAACGGCCGGCGGCACCAAGGTATCGATCAACGAATACCGCCTTGCATATGACCGCCAGCTCGCCGTCATGTCGCAGCAGTTCGGTCAGCGCCTCACTCATGAACAGGCAAAGGCGCTCGGCATTGACAACCAGGTGCTGGCGCAACTCGTTTCCGGTGCCGTTCTCGACGAACAGGCACGCAAGCTGGGCCTCGGCCTCTCCAAGGACCGGCTGGCCGAACTCACCCGCGAAGATCCGGCTTTCAAGGGCCCTGGTGGTCAGTTCGACCGAAGGACATTCGACTACATGCTGCACGAGGTCGGCATGCGGCCCGAGGATTACCTGAAGAACCGCGCCCAGGTGGCGGTGCGCCAGCAGATCGTCGAAGCGGTCTCGGACGGCCTCAAGGCGCCGGACACGTTCTTCAAGGCGGTCGCACTCTACCGCGGTGAAGACCGCACCGTCGACTATTTGACATTGCCAAAGACGCTGGTCGAGCCAATCGAAGCGCCAAGCGACAGCGTGCTCCAGGCCTATTTCGAGGCCAACAAGAAAACCTACGCCGCACCTGAATACCGTAAATTCTCGTATGTCCGCCTGGAACCGGTGGACATCATGGACACGACCGCGGTCACCGACCAGCAGGTCAGCGACGACTACAACAAGAACAAGGCACGCTACACCACGCCCGAAATGCGCACCATCGAGCAGCTTGTGTTCAAGACGCCGGATGCGGCCAAGGCAGCACTCGATTCGCTCAAGGCCGGCGCCACCTTCGACAAACTGGTGATCGCCGAAGGCAAGGCCCCGGCCGACACGCTGCTTGGCACGCTCGCCAAGGACAAGATCGCCGACAAGGCGGTTGCCGATGCCGCCTTCGCGCTCAACGTCAATGAAGTCAGCCAGGTCGTTCAGGGCACCTTCGGCCCAGTGCTGTTGCGCGTGACTGAGATCAAGCCCGAGGTGGTAAAGCCGCTCGCCGAAGTGTCCGACCAGATCCGCAAGGACCTGGCGCTGGGCGAGGCAAGCCGCATCCTTTTGGATGTACACGACAATTATGAGGACACTCGTGCATCGGGCAGTTCTCTGGCCGACGCGGCCGCCAAATTGAAGCTTAAGGACATCACCGTCGACGCCATCGATCGCAATGGCCTGAGGCCCGATGGCTCCATCGTCAAGGACCTGCCGGAATCACCGTCGCTGATCAAGGCCGTCTTTGATGCGGAACCCAACACCGAAAACGAGGCGCTGACCACCGCGGACAACGGCTTCGTCTTCTATGAGGTCGGTTCGATCACACCGGCCCGCGACCGCACTCTTGACGAGGTGCGCCAGAAAGTTGTCGCCGACTGGACGGCGGCCGAGACCACCAAGCGGCTCGCCGCCAAGGCGGACGAACTCGAGAAGCGCCTCAAGGCCGGCGCCACGCTCGACGTCATCGCCGGTGACCTCAAGCTGGAAAAGCAGACCAAGCGCGGCTTGAAGCGCGAAGCCGATGATGCCGATTTCGGCAAGGAGGGCGCCGCCGTGATGTTCGGGGTCGGCGAAGGCGGCACCGGCTTGATCCCCTCGCCCACCGGCGACGGCCAGATCCTGTTCAAGGTCGCCGAAGTGTTCGAACCGGCCGGCGCCGACGCCAGCTCGGTGCCGGACGACGCGCAGAAATCATTCACCTCCGGCATGTCCGACG
Source organism: Mesorhizobium salmacidum (SeqCode) (assembly GCF_037179605.1). Classification (NCBI taxonomy): domain Bacteria; kingdom Pseudomonadati; phylum Pseudomonadota; class Alphaproteobacteria; order Hyphomicrobiales; family Phyllobacteriaceae; genus Mesorhizobium; species Mesorhizobium salmacidum (SeqCode). The sequence goes on along the minus strand of NZ_JAPYKS010000009.1, from coordinate 158,005 downwards.
ACCTGCTCGACCAATTGGTGGCGCAGTTGCAGACGCAGTACGACGTCCGCATCGACCAGGCCGCCGTTGCCCAAGCCTCGACGAGATGAGCGCGCTGAAAACCCACATCGCCAAGGTCGCGACCGGCACTGCCCTGTCCTTCGAGGAGGCCTGCGAGGCCTTCGACATCATCATGTCGGGCGATGCGACCCCAGGGCAGATCGGCGGCTTCCTGATGGCGCTGCGCGTGCGCGGCGAGACGGTGAACGAGATTTCGGGCGCTGTCGCCACGATGCGCGCCAAGATGCTTCGCGTCGATGCCCCTGACGGCGCCATCGACATCGTCGGAACCGGCGGCGACAATTCGCACTCGGTCAACATCTCGACGGCCTCCGCCTTCGTCATTGCCGGCAGCGGCGTGCCTGTCGCCAAGCACGGCAATCGTGGCCTGTCCTCGCTGACCGGCGCGGCCGACGTGCTGATTGCCCTCGGCGTCAAGATCGACATTGCGCCGGAGATTATCGGCAAATGCATCCATGAAGCCGGTGTCGGCTTCATGTTCGCGCCGGCGCACCATCCGGCGATGAAGCATGTCGGTCCGGTTCGGGGCGAGCTTGGCACGCGCACCATCTTCAACCTGCTCGGCCCGCTTTCCAACCCGGCCAGCGTCAAGCGGCAGATGGTCGGCGTGTTCATGCCGGAATGGATCATGCCGGTGGCCGAAACGCTGAAGGCGCTCGGCACCGAGCATGCCTGGGTCGCCCATGGCGATGGCTATGACGAGATCACCACCACGGGCGAGACGCAGGTTGCCGAACTGGTTGGCGGCGAAATCCGCAGCTTTACGCTGACCCCGGAAGAGGTTGGACTGAAGCGCCATACCAAGGATGAGCTGCGCGGCGGTGATGCCGCCTATAATGCCAAGGCCTTGCGCGATATGCTGGGCGGCGGCGCCGGCGCCTACCGCGACACGGTGTTGATGAATGCCGGCGCCGGACTGGTGATCGCGGGCAAGGCGACGACACTCGGCGACGGCATCGCCATCGCCGCGCAGGCGATCGACAGCGGCCGGGCGCTGCAGGTGCTCGACCGGCTGGTCGAAATTTCGAACGGGTGAACCGTGTCTGACATTTTGCGCAAGATCGAAGCCTACAAGCGCGACGAAATAGCCGCCGCCAAGGCACGCCTGCCGCTGGCCGAGATCAAGGCGCGCGCAAAAGACGCCGACGCACCGCGCGGCTTTCTCGCCGCGCTGGAAGCAAAGCGCAGATCGGGCGGCTTCGCGCTGATCGCCGAGATCAAGAAGGCAAGTCCGTCCAAAGGGCTGATCCGTGCCGATTTCGATCCGCCGAGCCTGGCCAAGGCCTATGAAAAAGGCGGCGCGGCCTGTCTTTCCGTGCTGACCGATGCGCCCTCCTTTCAGGGCGCACCGGAGTTTCTGACCGAGGCGCGAGCCGCCGTGACGCTGCCCGCGCTGCGCAAGGATTTCCTGTTCGACCCCTACCAGGTTCACGAGGCGCGGGCCTGGGGCGCGGACGCCATCTTGATCATCATGGCCAGCGTCGATGACGCCATGGCAAGCGAACTCGAATCGACCGCATTCGAGCTCGGCATGGATGCCCTGATCGAGGTGCACGACGAAGCCGAGACGGAGCGCGCGCTGAAACTGTCATCGCAATTGATCGGCATCAACAACCGCGACCTGCGGACATTCGAGACCAGCCTCGACACGTCGGAGCGGCTGCGGGCGATGGTGCCGGGTGGTCATTTGCTGGTCAGCGAAAGCGGCATCTTCTCGCATGACGATTGCCTTAGACTACAAAGGATGGACATCGACGCCTTCCTGGTGGGCGAGAGCTTGATGCGCCAACGGGATGTGACCGCTGCAACACGCTCGCTGCTCACGGGCAAGGCGCCCGATGGGTCGGCCCGAAAATCGGAATCGATTTTCGGAGAGCACGATGCATAGAGTCAAAGGGATAGAGCGCACTTTGTGCGTCCGAATGGACGCACGTCGCTCTAGGGCGATTTGACGATGGCTGCCAACCTCACGCACCTTGGCGCGCAGGGCGAGGCCAACATGGTCGATGTCGGCGACAAGGACGAGACGACGCGCACCGCGATTGCCGAGGGTTTCGTCTCGATGCAGCCAGAGACGTTGAAGACCATCCTTGCCGGCAATGCCAAGAAAGGCGATGTGCTCGGCATCGCGCGCATCGCCGGCATCATGGCGGCGAAGAAGACGCATGAATTGATCCCGCTCTGCCACCCCCTGCTGCTGACCAAGGTTTCCGTCGACATTGAGCCTGATCATGCGCTGCCAGGCCTGAAGGTCACTGCCCTAGCGCGCGTCACCGGCAAGACCGGGGTCGAAATGGAGGCGCTGACCGCCGCGTCCGTGGCCTGCCTGACCATCTACGACATGGCAAAGGCGGTGGACCGCGCCATGGTCATCTCAGGTATCCGGCTGGTCGAAAAGACCGGCGGCAAGTCTGGCGACTACAAGGCAGGTGCCTGATGGCGCTGGTTCCGGTCGTCGAGGCGCTCGAACGCCTGCTTGATGGCGCTGTGCCGCTGGAGGGCGAAAGCGTTCCTCTCATCGAGGCTGTCGATCGTGTGCTGGCGGAACCCGTCGTCGCGCTTCGCACCCAGCCACCTTTCAACGCTTCGGCCATGGACGGTTATGCAGTGCGTGCCGCCGACGTGGCGTCGGTGCCGTCGAAACTCGCGGTGATCGGCATGGCGCCGGCCGGGCGCGGCTTTGACGGTACGGTCGGCCAGGCACAGGCCGTGCGCATCTTCACCGGCGCACCGCTGCCTGACGGCGCCGACACCATCGTCATCCAGGAAAATGTCCGGGATATCGGCGGTGGCAATATCGAGGTGATCGAGCCCACCGCGGAGTGGCGTAACATCCGCCGCATCGGTCTCGATTTTTCCAAGGGCGACGTGCTGCTGGAAAAGGGCCGCGTGCTCGACCCGGCGGCACTGTCGCTGGCGGCATCGGCCAATCATCCCCGAGTGGGCGTGGTGAAACGGCCGCTGGTCGCCATCATCGCCACCGGTGACGAGTTGTTGCCGCCCGGGAGCGAACTCGGGCCTGACCAGATTATTTCGTCCAACGCCTATGGCGTCGCCGCTGCAGCACAGTCGGTCGGTGCCCGCGCGCTCGATCTCGGGATCGCCGCCGACCGCAAGGACGCCATCGCCGGCATGGTCAGGAAAGCTGTCGCGGCGAGAGCCGATGTCATCGTTACGCTGGGCGGCGCCTCGGTCGGCGACCACGACCTGATCCATGACGTGCTGACCGGCGAAGGCATGACGCTCGGCTTCTGGAAGATCGCCATGCGTCCCGGCAAGCCGCTGATGTTCGGACGCCTCGGCGATATCAGGTGCATCGGCCTGCCCGGCAACCCGGTGGCAAGCCTGGTCTGCTCGCAATTGTTCCTGAAGCCGCTTCTGGCCAGGCTGGGCGGTCGCGCCTACCGTCAGGACATCCGTCAGGCGCGGCTGGGCACCGCAATGCCCGCCAATGATCTGCGCCAGGATTATGTGCGGGCGGTGGTCAGGGAAGACCACGGCGAACTGATGGCAACGCCATTCGGCATCCAGGATTCCTCGATGCTGAGGATGCTTGCCGACGCCAACGGGCTGGTCGTGCGCGCGCCTTTTGCCCCTGCATCCGCTGCCGGAGACGTTTGCAGCGTTCTGATGTTGCGCTGAAGAAATTTCCCATAAATAAGCTGATACAAGACAAAAATGATCTCGGCTATTCCGAGATCAAGGTCCGCGTCAACGCATGGGCCGGATCGGCAAGGCCATCAACGACGTCGTAATGATGCCGATCGGGCTCGACCACGGCACTGGTGACGGCGCCAAGCCCGGTCCAGATATTGGCCAGCAATGCATTCTGGCGCAGGAACTCGGAACGCTCCCCACCGCCAGCCCAGCAGGTGATGCGGACACCATCCATGGGCCGCAGCAGTGCCGGGCTTTCCGTCAGCGCCTCATGCTCGTCGATTTTCAGCACCGTGTTCATTTCCGTGCGCATCAGCGGACGCAAATCATGCAAGCCTGAAATCGAAACGACATGGCGTATGCGCCGCGAGACATCGGCCGCCAAAGGCGTCGATGTCGTCACCATGCGGCTGGCGAGATGGCCGCCGGCCGAATGTCCGGTCAGCATCAGTGGTCCCTCGACCATGGCCGCCGCCTTGCCGATCGCCGCCCCGATTTCGCTGACAATGCCGGCGATGCGTATATCGGGGCATTGCGTATAGGACGGCATCGCCACGGCAAAGCCGGTGCCGACCCCGCCACCGGCGAGGTGCGACCACAAGCTCTTGTCGGTCTCCATCCAATAGCCGCCATGGATGAACACCACGAGTCCCCTGGGCGCGACATCGGGAAGGAAAAGGTCGAACCGATTGCGCGGCCCGTCGCCATAGGCGATGTCGAGCCGTGCCCGGCCCTGCGCCGACATCGCGTCTCGGAATGCTTGCGCGGGTTCCGCCCAGGCGGCCGGCCAACGGTCGCTGCCGGCGATATTGGCGCCGTTGGCGTAGGCATTGTCCCAGTCGGCAATGCGATGGTCGAGCATCGGCACCCTCCCCGAAGCGGTATCGTTTCAACACTAGCAATGGCCGCCGCCATGTCATGCGTCAATGCTCGAGCGAAAACATTTTAGGCTTGAAACAAATTTCGACTGGTGCGATCCTGCGCTCTGTTCCACCATGGACGTGAGGCAGACAGGGGCAGCCGCAAGATGCTTGGGCCTTCAGCGCATACCGACACGTTCACGCGCGATCATTTGCTGCCGCCCGACCAATGGCCCGACTTCCTGCTCGACGGCTTCGACTATCCGGAACACCTCAACGCCGGGGTCGAATTGACCGACAGGCTGGTCGAGAAAGGCCTTGGCGACCACACCGCGCTGATCGGCAACGGCCGTCGCCGCACCTACAAGGAACTGTCCGACTGGACGAACCGGCTCGCCCATGCGCTGGTCGAGAATTATGGCGTCAAGCCGGGCAACCGGGTGCTGATACGCTCCGCCAATAACCCGGCAATGGTCGCCTGCTGGCTGGCCGCCACCAAGGTCGGCGCCGTTGTCGTAAACACCATGCCGATGCTGCGCGCCGGTGAACTCACCAAGATCGTCGACAAGGCGGAAATAACGACCGCGCTCTGCGACACCAGGCTGATGGACGAGATGACCGCCTGCGCCAAGGACAGCACGTTCCTGAAGCAGGTGATCGGCTTCGACGGCACCGCCAACCATGACGCCGAGCTCGACCGCGCCGCCCTCGACAAGCCGGTCACCTTCACCGCCGTCAGCACCGGCCGCGATGACGTCGCCCTGCTCGGCTTCACCTCGGGCACGACAGGCGTGCCGAAGGCGACGATGCATTTCCACCGCGATCTCCTGATCATCGCCGATGCCTACGCCCGTGAAGTCCTGCAGGTGACGCCGGACGACATCTTCGTCGGCTCGCCGCCGCTCGCCTTCACCTTCGGCCTTGGCGGGCTCGCCATATTCCCCCTGCGCTTCGGCGCGGCGGCGACACTGCTGGAACAGGCGACGCCGCCCAACATGGTCCACATCATCGAGACCTACAAAGCGACCATTTCCTTCACCGCGCCGACCGCCTACCGGGCGATGCTGAAGGCCATGGACGAAGGCGCCGATCTGTCATCGCTGCGTGTTGCCGTTTCGGCCGGCGAGACCTTGCCGGCGCCGGTCTTCGAAGAGTGGACACGAAAGACCGGCAAGCCGATCCTCGACGGCATCGGCGCCACCGAAATGCTGCACATCTTCATCTCTAACCGCTTTGACGACAGGAAGCCGGCTTCGACCGGCAAGCCGGTCGGCGGCTATGAGGCCCGCATCGTCGACGGCGATATGCACGAGGTGCCGCGTGGCGAGACCGGACGGCTGGCGGTGCGCGGGCCAACCGGCTGCCGCTACATGGCCGATGACAGGCAGAAGGACTATGTGCGCGACGGCTGGAACCTCACCGGCGATACCTTCACGCAGGATGAGGACGGCTTCTTCCACTTCGCCGCGCGTTCCGACGACATGATCGTCAGCGCCGGCTACAATATCGCCGGACCCGAGGTCGAGGCGGCGCTGCTGTCGCATCCCGATGTCGCCGAATGCGCTGTCATCGGCACCGACGATGGCGAGCGCGGCCAGATCGTCGAGGCGCATGTCGTTCTGGTGCAAGGTGTCTCGCCAGACGCGATGACCGTCAAGCGCCTGCAGGACCACGTCAAGGCAACCATCGCGCCCTATAAATACCCGCGATCGGTCAAATTCATCGCCGCCCTGCCCAAGACCCAGACCGGCAAGATCCAGCGCTTCCGGCTGCGCACGGAGAAAATCAATTGAGCGAGCCCTACGATCCGGCGTCCGAAGGCGCTGAGATGTCGTTCAAGGAACGCATGTCCTACAGCGACTATCTGCAACTGCGGAAAGTGCTCGACGCGCAGGCGCCGCTGTCATCGGCGCATGACGAAATGCTGTTCATCATCCAGCACCAGACATCGGAATTATGGATGAAGCTCGCCTTGCATGAGATCGGTGCAGCGATCCGTTCGATCCGTGCCGATCGGCTTGAGCCGAGCTTCAAGATGCTGTCGCGCGTCGCCCGTATTTTCGAGCAGTTGAACAATGCCTGGGACGTGCTGCGCACGATGACGCCCAGCGAATACACCCAGTTCCGCGACTCGCTCGGCCAGTCCTCGGGTTTCCAATCCTGGCAGTATCGCGCCATCGAGTTCATGGCCGGCAACCGTAACCTCGCCATGCTCGGGCCGCACAAGCACCGGCCGGACCTCAACGCCAAGCTGGAGGCGATCCTGTCCGAGCCGTCGCTCTACGATGAAGCGCTGCTGCTTCTGGCGCGCAACGGCTTCGACATTGGGGCGGACGCAAAGCGCACGGAGTGGCGCGAGACGCGGACGGAAAACGAAGACGTCCTGGTCGCCTGGCAGACGGTGTACCGCGATCCGCAGCGCTACTGGATGTTCTACGAATTGGCCGAAAAGCTGGTCGACTTCGAGGACTACTTCCGCCGCTGGCGCTTCAACCACGTCACCACAGTGGAACGCATCATCGGCCTGAAGCGTGGCACCGGCGGCACATCGGGCGCCTCCTATCTCAAGAAGATGCTCGAGGTCGTCCTGTTTCCCGAACTCTGGAACGTCCGTACCCGGCTCTGAACCCTTGTTTGACGACTGTTCAGGTCACCGCCGTCTTGACCGCGAAGCGCGCATCCTTCCAGGCGCCGGTGCGCAGGATATCTTCCAGTACGTCGACCGCCTGCCATACATCGGTGTAACCGACATAGAGCGGCGTGAAGCCGAAGCGGATCGTCGACGGCGCACGGAAATCGCCGATCACGCCGCGCTCGATCAGTGCCCGCATCACCTGATAGCCATTGGGGTGGAGGAATGAAACCTGGCTTCCTCGCGCATTGCCGTCGCGCGAGCTTTCCAGCTCCAGGCCGTAGACGCCGCATCTGGTCTCGACGAGCTGGATAAACAGATCGGTGAGCGCGATGCTCTTCTTGCGCACCACCGCCATGTCGACATCGTCCCAAAGGTCCAGTGCCCCCTTCAGCGCCCGCATCGACAAAACAGGCTGCGTGCCGCACAGGAACCGGCGGATGCCGCTGCCGACCGCGTAACCCTGTTCGAAGGCAAAGGGCCGCGCATGGCCCCACCAACCGCTGAGCGGCTGCCGGACTTTGTCGTGATGACGCTCGGCGGCGTAGATGAAGGCTGGCGCGCCCGGACCACCATTGAGATATTTGTACGTGCAGCCGATGGCGAAATCGGCATTGGCGCTGTCGAGCTCGACCGGCAAGGCGCCGGCCGTATGGCAGAGATCCCAGACGATGAGCGCACCGACCTGGTGGGCCTTGCATGTCAGTGCCGCCATGTCGCGCAGCTGGCCGGATTTGTAATTGACATGGTTGACCAGGATGACCGCGACACGCTCGTCGATCAGTTCCTCAATAGTCGGCGCGTCGACGCCCTCGAGCCGCAGCACGGTGCCGGGTCGCGTCGAGGCCACGCCCTCGGCCATGTAGAGATCGGTCGGAAAGCTGTCGCCCTCGGCGACGATGACCGAGCGGTCCGGCCTCATGCCGAGTGCGGCATGCAGCACCTTGTAGATGTTGATCGAGGTCGTATCGCAGACCACCGTCTGGCCCGCCGCCGCACCGATCAGCCGTCCCAGCTGGTCGCCAAGCGCGACCGGCATGTCGAACCAGCCGGCTGTGTTCCAGGCACGGATCAGGTCCTGCGCCCACTCCTGCGTCGCTGCCTTCTGCAATTCGTCAAAGACGGCGGGCGCCGCGGCCCCGAGCGAATTGCCGTCGAGGTAGATGACACCTTCCGGCAAGATGAAGCGGTCGCGCATGGCGCGCAGCGGGTCCGCCGCGTCCATGGCTTCGACGGCTGCGAGATCGAGAGTTGCACGCATCATTTGTGACATTCCCTGATTATTCACGCCCTGGTTATTCACGGATAGCTTCGCGTGCTGGCGCCGGCCCGCGGCTGCGCTTGAGACTGGGCAAGGCCAGCATGGCCAGCACGAACAGGCCCGTGGCAAGCTTCAGGTCGGGCGGCGGCATGCCGGCGGCAAGGCAGAACGACACCAGCTGGTAGTAGATGATCGCGCCGGCGAAAGGCGCCAGCAGCTGCCGCCAGACCGTCTGCTTGCCGACGACGGCCTCGCCGATCATCAGCGCGGCAAGGCCGTTGATGAGGATGCCCAGCCCCATATTGACGTCGGCGAATCCCTGCGACTGCACCATCAGCGCGCCGCTTGACGCCGAAAACGCGCTCGCCAGCCCGACACCGCCTATGGTCGCGGCCCAGACATTGATGCCTTGCGCCTCGGCCATGTCAGGATTGGCGCCCACCGCGCGCACGGCCGTGCCCTTCTCGGTCCTGAAGAACATGTAGAGCAGCATGAAGGCGATAAGCGCGAGAAGGCCAGCGACGACGATCTTGCTGGCGGGAAAACCCGGCCGCGCGAACGGCACCCAGTCGAACACCGTCGGCGAGCCGAACACGGAGAGGTTGGACTTGCCCATGATGCGAAGGTTGATGCTGTAGAGCATCGTCATCATCAGGATGCCGGCAAGAAGCGTGTGGATGCGGAAGCGCAGATGGATGAACGCGGTACAGCAGCCCGCCGCGAAGCCGACAACGAGGGCGGCGGCGATGCCCATCAGCGGCGATGCGCCGGCGGCAAGGAGAACGCCGCAGACGCAGCCGCCCAGCGGAAAAGCGCCTTCGCTGGTGAGATCGGGAAAATTCAGCATGCGAAACGGGATCATGATCCCGAGCACGACAAAGGCCAGGATCAGGCTCTGCGCCATGGTGACCGGCATGATCGCGACGAAGCTGGCGAGAATGTCCTGAACAAAACCCATGGTGATCAGCTCGCCAGCAACATGCGGTCGGTTTTGACGGAGAAATGGCCGATCAGATCGATAACCGTGACCCTCACCTTCTCCTCGCCGCTAACTTCCAGAAGGACGCGGCCCGCGTCGAGCATGATCACGCGGCTGCCATAGTCGACGGCGTGCTGCATGTTGTGGGTCACCATCAAAGTCGTCAGCTTCAGCGCGCTGACGGCGCGCACCGTCGCCTGCATGACAATCTCGGCCGTGCGCGGATCAAGTGCCGCGGTATGTTCGTCGAGCAGCAGCAAGTCAGGCGATCCGCCGACCGCCATGATCAGCGACAAGGATTGCCGCTGCCCGCCCGAGAGCAGGTCGACGCGTGTGTCGAGGCGGTTTTCAAGGCCGAGACCTAGTATCGACAGGCGTTCCCTGTAGGACGCAAGGCGGGTGGCGTTCAGCCCCTGGCGTAAGGTGCGCTTGCTGCTGCGCAAATCAGCCAGCAGCATGTTTTCAGCAACCGTCATGCTGGCGGCGGTGCCGCGCATCGGATCCTGGAATACGCGAGCCAGTCTCGAGGCGCGCTTGTGCACCGGCATACCAGTCACATCGGCGCCATTGATCAGAATCTGGCCGGAATCGAGGATCAGAGCGCCGGAAATGGCATTAAGCATGCTGCTCTTGCCGGCCCCGTTGGAGCCGATGACGATGCCGAACTCGCCTGTGGCCAGCGATAGGCTGAGACCGTCCAGCGCGATCTTCTCGTCAGCCTGGCCCTTGTAGAATACTTTACGCGCGGATCGGATCTCGAGCATCGTTCCTCCCTGACCTCGGGGTGACAGCGCCCGCGCCGTCACCCTCACAGCGCCGATGTCAGTCGACGATGCAGCCGCAATCGGCCATTGAAGCCGGTATCTCGATGCCGAACGCAGCCATCGCCTTGCGCGAGATCAACGCCATGTGGTCCTTGTAGGCCGGGCGTGACGGCGCGATCGTCTTGGGATCCTTGCCCTTGAGGATTTCGGCCGCGATGTTCCCGGCGTTGGTCCCGACCTGCGTATAATTGACCGCGAAGCTCGCCGGCACGGTGCCGTTGCGGACCGCGCTGTCATCGGCGTTGACGACCGGGATACCGGCCTGGCGCGCGGCGGCGGAGACAGCGGCGATCGCCGGCTGGATCAGGTTCGAGGTCGGTCCGTAGATCACATCGGCTTTCCCGGCGAGCGAGGCGATGCGTTGCTGAATGTCATTGACGTTGTCGATGCCGACTTCCACGACCTCGAAACCGGCGGCCGGTGCCGCCGCCTTGATCTTTTCGATCAGAGCAACGTCGTTGGCTTCACCGGGATTGTAAGGCACACCAAAACGCTTGGCGTTTGGTAACAGCTTCTTGGTGAAGGCCATCACCGCGGCAACATCCTGAAGATCGGTGGCGCCAGTCATGCCTTCATCACCGGAGTCCCACGACGGCACGAGCTTGGCCGCCACCGGATCGGTGACCGCGGCAAAGACGATCGGAATGCCGGAGCCCGCGAGCGCTTTCTTGGCGATCTGCGAGACCGGCGTGGTGATGGTGTAGATCAGCTTGGGCTGCTCGGCCTGCAGCTTTGCGATCATCTGCGGCACCAGCGATGCATCGAAATTGGTATGGCTCTCCGTATAGACGACGTCCTTGCCGTCGACGAAGCCGTTGTCCGTCAGCGCCTTCTTGAAGCCGGCTATGGCGGCGTTCAATTGCGGATGCTCGCCAAAATTGGCGATGCCGATGCGGATTTGATCGGCGGCGGCACTGCCGGCGCTCACCATCAATGCGCCGGCCAACAACAACCCCGACAGCCAAGCGGATTTCGACTTCAACATCATTTCCTCCCAGATTTGATCGACGCCGCTTGCAGCGCGGCTACTGCGGCGATCATGGTCAGTCCGCCAACCCGTGTCAAACATTATATATAATTCTTGCCATGCCCCCACATCATATATAATTTTTCTTTGGCAGACGATGGATGGACCGCGATGCAGGATCAAACGATCTCCACAAAGACGGAGGCAGCCTATCAGCTGTTGCGGCGCGATATCCTGACGACGCGCCTCATGCCCGGGGCCCCGCTCAAGCTGAGTGCGCTGCGCGGCACCTATGGTGTTGGCTGGACGCCGTTGCGCGAAGCCTTGTCGCGGCTAGAGGCCGAACGCCTGGTCACCGCCATCAGCAATCGTGGTTTTACCGTCGCTCCGGTATCGCGGGCCGAACTGGAGGACCTGGCACGCGCCAGGATGGTGGTCGAGATACCCCTGTTCCTCGAATCGATGGAAAAAGGCGGCAAGGAGTGGGAGGATGCCGTTGTCACCGCCCACTACCGGCTCTCCCGTTGCAAGACCGCGGTCGACGATCCTTCGGATGCGGCCGTCGATAAATGGGACGAGAACCACGAAGCTTTCCATGCGGCGCTGCTGAGCGCGGCGACTTCCAATTGGCTCATGCGATTCCGCTCGACCATCGCCGATCAGCTGCGACGGCATCATCGTTTTCTCGGCCTGGCGCCGACATTGCGGGCCGCGGCTGGCCTGAAGGACGGTTATGAAGAGGCGATGGAGGCATTGTGCGAAGCGATTGCGATCGAACACCATACAGCGATCATGGAAGCTGCACTCGATCGTGACGTCGAGCGGGCCAAGGCGCTGATGACGGCGCATATCGGCTATACCCTGCACGTCTATGTCCACAGCGAAGACAGCGGCGCGACCAAATACGCCGCCCGCGCCGGCAGCTTGAAAGCGGGTTCCGGGTGACTTCAGCGCTTCCGCGACGCCTATTGGCATGCGCTGGCCGGAATGGGCCAAACGCCCGGATCCATCGCCGCCCCAAAGCTACCAATCGTTGGCGTTTTGGTTTCGTTTCGTTCCGCGAATAATGGATCCATAAATTGTACAATCCGCCCGCGAAGAGCCCTCCGAAAGACTGATGCCAAGGCCCATCAATGGATAGGCCACAGGCCATTAACCAAAACGATTTCAATGCCTGCCGATCGCGGAAAGGGTCGGCCGCAGTCCGCTGTCTCGGCAAAAAACTTCAGACGCGTTAACAAATTCATTAAACTTTAAATGGTTGCGGAACACAACTGGAACGGATAGTGTTTGTTCTGGGTTTGTTTTTCGATTCTGGTTCAGACCTTTCGTTCAATGCCTTGGGGGCCGCCATGCTGACACGCAAGCAACATGAACTGCTGATGTTCATCCACGAACGGCTCAAGGAAAGCGGAATACCGCCCTCCTTCGACGAGATGAAGGAAGCACTCGATCTTGCCTCCAAGTCGGGGATCCATCGCCTGATCACGGCGCTGGAGGAACGCGGCTTTATTCGCCGGCTACCCAATCGGGCGCGCGCGCTGGAAGTGCTGCGGCTGCCGGACTCGATCGCGCCGGGCCTCAATTCGGCAAAGAAATTCTCGCCAAGCGTCATCCAGGGCAGCCTTGGCCAAGGCAGTCCCGGCCGCCAGATCAGGCCGGCGACGGCGCCTTCGCGCCTGCCCGCGGTCGGCAACGACGACGATGCTGTTTCAGCCGTGTCCATCCCGGTCATGGGTCGTATCGCCGCCGGTGTGCCGATCGATGCCATCCAGCATCAGACGCATTCGATTTCGGTGCCGCCGGACATGATCATGGGCGGCGAGCACTATGCGCTGGAAGTCAAGGGCGACTCGATGATCGAGGCCGGTATCTTCGACGGCGACACGGTCATCATCCGCAATGCCGATACAGCAAGTCCGGGCGAAATCATCGTGGCGCTGGTCGACGAGGAGGAAGCAACGCTGAAGCGGTTCCGCCGCAAGGGCGCCTCGATCGCGCTCGAAGCCGCCAATCCAGCCTACGAAACACGCATCTTCGGACCGGATCGGGTCAAGGTGCAGGGCAAGCTCGTCGGGCTGATCAGGCGCTACTGAACTGGCTTGCCATCGGGCTTGTCGGCCTTTTTATAGGGGGCCAGCCCCCTCGCCTCGCGTGAGAATTTTCGCTGCTCGTGCCAGGGCCGGTACGGTCCATCGACGGCGAATTCGATCTCAGCCGGGGTCGTGGCCGATTGGGGATCGAAGAAAACGGCGGCACTCCCCTTGCGGGCGAGCTGGCGTTTGGTGACGACCAGAACCAGCGGATTATGGCAGGCGTCATAGGCGGTCGCGTCATTGACGACGATCAGGTCGGCGAAAGCGCAGGCCTTCCAGGTGTTCTTGCGATCCTCGACATAGGCGATGATCGCGCCGGAAGGGTGCCTGGCAAGGCACAGGCCTTCGCGGCAATAAAACGGCGATCCCTGCGGCAGGTCGGTGGGAGCGGAAATATCGAATTGCCCGTCCGTCTTCTCGAACATTTCCGGTTTCACGATTGTTTCGGAGATCAGAGCGCGTTTCCAATTGTCGGCTGCGAATTCGTTCGGACGTTCCCGGTTGACGGCCAGTTCGCCATTGCCGATCGACAGAGCCACCAGCCGCGCATCTTCCGAGATCAGCACATCGGGCGTGCGCGTGTGCGACACAGTCAACAGACCTGCAAGCGCGAATGGCACCGCCGTGAGCCGGAGCCACGTCGTCGCCATCGTCGCGATGACCAGCGCGACGGTGACCAGCAGCACGGATTGCTGCGAAATCAGTCCGACTCCATCGACCGGAGAGCGCTCCGATATCCACGCCGATATGGCGATCATCGCTGTCAGGCCCTTGCCCATGAGGTAGAGAGCCGGCCAATCCAACCCGAACGGCATCAGCAACGCGCTGGCGACGGCCAGGAACATCACGATCGACACGATTGGCATGACGGCCAGATTGGCGAACAGGCTGAGCGGCGACACCCGCTGGAAATGCCAGATGGCAAACAGTGCCGTCGCGCTGCCGGCGATGATGGACGTCATCGCCAATCCACCTGTCGCCAAGAGGAATTTTCGCGTCAGAAATCCGGGTAGGGATCGCTTTGGCGGCGGAGGCCTCGTCTTTCCCGCATGGTGGTCGGCCCAGCCGGCATAGGCGCCAACCAAGGCTGCGGTTGCCGCGAACGACATCTGGAAACTCGGGCCGACGACCTCGTGCGGCGAAACCAGGATAACGGCGATCGCCGAGATCGCCAGATTGCGCATGGTCAGCGCCGCGCGATCGAACAAGACGGCGATCAGCATCACCGCCAGCATGATGAAGCTGCGTTCGGCCGCGACGACGACGCCCGAAATGACGAGATAGGCGGCGATCGAAAACAGTGCGGCGGCGGCGGCGTATTTCTTCACCGGCCGGCGCGCGGAAAAGCCTGGAAACAGCGCGAAGGCGCCGCGCAGCAGACCCATGATGGTGCCGGCCACCAGGGCCATATGCAGACCCGAAATCGAGATGATGTGATAGATGCCGGTGCGCCGCATCGCTTCGTTGACTTCATCGGGAATGCCGGCCCGCACGCCGACGATCAGCGCCGCCGCGATCTCGCCTTCGGCGCCGCCAATGCTGCCCCTGATGTGGTCGGCGATGGCTTCGCGGGCATTTTCGATGCCTGAAAACACGCGTGCCGGCAGCGGCATCTCACCGGCTTCGGCGGAGACAACCGTTGGATTGCCGAGAAAGAAGCCGCTGCCCCCGATGCCGGCGAAATAGCTGTCGAAGGAGAAGTCGTAGCTGTCCGGCCGCACCGGGCCGGTCGGCGGCAGCAGTTTGGCATAACCTGTGACAAGCGAGCCGGCGGTCATTTCGGGCGGTATCTTGCGTGCCGAAAGCCGGACCCTTTCAGGCGCGTAGCGCAGTTTCGGCCGGGCGGTCGAAATCACGTCCATGGTCAGCCGGATGCGGCCGCTCTCCATCTCCTCGAGCGAGATCACGCGGCCGGTCAGTTGCGTCGAGATTTCCGAGCCCAGCATCCGGGTTCCGGCTCGCCATGTTTCGACCTTCGCCGCGAGCAGGCCAAGCACACACAACAGCAGTGCCATGAAACACAGATGGGTTTTCGGCCAGGAGCGCGAGACGAATGCACAGACCGCCGCCAGAACCACGACCGCGACAGGCTTTGCAAAATCGGGCTCGGACGCCAGCGAAAAGTAGCAGATCGCCCCAACGGCCAGGCAGACCGGCACCAGCAGGAAGGCGATGCCCCGGTCGAGTTCCAGCTCCGCCGCCTTGGCCACGCCGTGACGCAGGCGAGGCAAGGATATCGGGCCGATTTGCCGGCGCACGCGCACAATTCTGCGTGCGGCAGGAGATGGAGTTGGCGATGGGCTATCCGCCTGCAGCGGCTGGGTTGCGGGCGCAGCCACGAGCGGCGATGGCAGCGGGATCGCAGGAGGCGTCGCAAACAGCGATCGCTCGCTGACGCCGACAATGGCGCCCTCGCCCCGATCCGAGCCTCGGCCTCGTCCAGTCATCGGGTCTGCCCCTTGCGCCCTCGACACCCTATGCTACATGAACGCGCGACGCGCGAAAGTCCGCGCACTCCGCACTCAGCTTCAGACGTTTTCCGAGAGTTCCATGCCCGACAAGGTCATCACCCGTTTTGCTCCCTCGCCGACCGGCTATCTGCATATCGGCGGCGCGCGCACGGCGCTGTTCAACTGGCTCTATGCCAAGCACACCGGCGGCACGATGCTGCTGCGCATTGAGGACACCGATCGCGAGCGTTCGACCGATGCGGCCACATCGGCCATTCTGGATGGCCTGACCTGGCTCGGCCTATCATGGGACGGTGACGCGGTCTCCCAATTCGAGCGCGCGCCGCGCCACCGGGAGGTGGCCGAGGAGCTGGTGCGCCTGGGCAAGGCCTATTACAGCTACGAGACTTCAGCCGAGCTCGAGGCGATGCGCGAGGCAGCACGCGCCAAGGGCCTGCCGCCACGCTATAACGGCCACTGGCGTGACCGCGCCCCGTCGGAGGCACCCGCCGGCGTCAAGGGTGCCATCCGCATCAAGGCCCCGACCGAGGGCGAGACGGTGGTGCAGGACCGGGTCCAGGGCGAGGTGCGTTTCCCCAACAAGGATCTCGACGATTTCATCATCCTGCGTTCGGACGGCAACCCGACCTACATGCATGCCGTCGTCGTCGATGACCACGACATGGGCATCACCCATATCATCCGTGGCGACGATCACCTGACCAATGCCGCACGCCAGACCGTGATCTACAACGCCATGGGCTGGGACGTGCCGTCGATGTCGCACATTCCGCTGATCCATGGCGCCGACGGCGCCAAGCTGTCGAAACGCCATGGCGCGCTGGGCGTCGAGGCCTACCGCGCCATGGGCTATCTGCCCGAGGCGCTGCTGAACTACCTGGCGCGCCTGGGCTGGAGCCATGGCGACGACGAGATCATGTCGATCAAGGACATGATCTCCTGGTTCGATATCGGCGACGTCAACAAGGGCGCGGCGCGCTTCGACTTCGCCAAGCTCGAGGCGCTGAACGGCGTCCATATGCGCCGCATGGCCGACACCGAATTGTTCGACATTTTCATCGCCACCTTGCCCTATCTGGAGGGTGGCCCGGCGATGGCGGCGCGCCTCGACGAGAAGAACAAGGCGCAGTTGCTGGCAGCACTTCCGGGCCTGAAGGAGCGCGCCAAGACGCTGGTCGAGCTCGTCGACGGCGCCGGTTTCCTGTTTGCCGCGCGGCCGCTGCCGATCGACGACAAGGCGGCACTCCTGCTCAACGACGATGCCCGCAAGATCCTGCGCGGCGCTCACGAAGCTTTGAACGCGCTGTCCGGCGACTGGACAGCCGCCACGGCCGAGGCCGCGATCCGCGACTATGCGCTGGCTGGCGGCCATAAGCTCGGCGCCGTGGCCCAGCCGCTGCGGGCTGCCTTGACCGGCAAAAGCACCTCGCCGGGCGTGTTCGACGTGCTGGCCGTGCTGGGGCGTGAGGAAAGCCTGGCGCGCATAGCGGATCAAATCGATTAGGAGCAAACTGGCCCAAGAAGATTGGCATTGAAAGGCGCGTTTCGCAGTGCAACATTAGGCTTGGCCCAATCTGGCACGCACCTCCTAAAATGCGGTGGCGAATACGCGCACTGCGGTGATTTCGACGTGTCGCTCTGCGGAATTTGCCTTTGCCGGCATGAGGAAACAAGAAGGAGTTTGCAATGACCGAAGCTGCGAAAAAACTGGATGTGGGCGGCCAGGAGGCCATTGCAACGCTGCAATTCGCTGGCAAGACTCACGAATTCAAGGTGCGAAGCGGCTCGGTCGGACCTGACGTCATCGACATCGCCTCGCTCTACAGCACCACCGGCGCCTTCACCTATGATCCCGGCTTCACCTCTACGGCAAGCTGCGAGTCGGAGATCACCTTCATCGATGGTGATGCCGGCATCCTCCTGCATCGGGGCTACCCGATCGACCAGTTGGCCGAACACGGCGACTTCCTCGAGGTCTGTTACCTCCTGCTCTACGGCGAACTGCCGACGAAGGCGCAGAAGGACGATTTCGATTATCGCGTGACGCGCCACACCATGGTGCACGAGCAGATGTCGCGCTTCTTCACCGGCTTCCGCCGCGACGCGCACCCGATGGCGGTGATGTGCGGCGTGGTTGGCGCGCTGTCGGCCTTCTATCACGACTCGACCGACATCTCCGACCCATACCAGCGCATGGTTGCGTCCATGCGCCTGATCGCCAAAATGCCGACGATCGCGGCCATGGCCTACAAGTACCACATCGGCCAGCCGTTTATTTATCCGAAGAACGAGCTGAATTTCGCCGCCAACTTCCTGCACATGTGCTTTGCCGTGCCGTGCGAGGAATACAAGATCAACCCGGTGCTGGCCCGCGCCATGGAGCGCATCTTCATCCTGCACGCCGATCATGAGCAGAACGCTTCGACCTCGACCGTTCGTCTCGCCGGCTCTTCGGGCGCCAACCCCTTCGCCTGCATTGCCGCCGGCATCGCTTGCCTGTGGGGCCCGGCCCATGGCGGCGCCAATGAAGCGGCGCTCAACATGCTGGGCGAGATCGGCCATGTCGATCACATCCCGGAATTCATCGCCCGCGCCAAGGACAAGAACGATCCGTTCCGGCTGATGGGCTTTGGCCATCGCGTCTACAAGAACTACGATCCGCGTGCCAAGATCATGCAGAAGACGGCGCATGAGGTTTTGGGCGAACTCGGCATCAAGGACGATCCGCTGCTCGACATCGCGATGGAACTGGAAAAGATCGCGCTGACCGATCCCTATTTCATCGAGAAGAAGCTCTATCCGAACGTCGACTTCTACTCCGGCATTACGCTGAAGGCGCTGGGCTTCCCCACCACCATGTTCACCGTGCTGTTCGCGGTCGCCCGCACGGTCGGCTGGATCGCGCAGTGGAAGGAAATGATCGAGGATCCGCGCCAGAAGATCGGCCGGCCGCGCCAGCTCTACACCGGCGCGCCGGAGCGCGACTACGTGCCGATCGCCAAGCGGTGAATGGAAAAGTCAGTAGTCAGTAGTCAGTAGGGAATAGCCGACATATTCCCACTCACTACTCACTACTCACTACTCACTCCCTTGATGTGCCGCATCACAACCTCCGCGGCGATTTCACCGGACGGCTTGTCCGTTGCCATGCGCCCTGAAATCTCGGCAAACCCGTCTTTCTGCCAGGCGCGCATGCCACTGTCGGCCAACAGCGCTTCCAGCTGGCGCGCAAGATTGTTCGGTTTGACGTACTCGTTATAGAATTCCGGGATCAACGCGCGATCCGAGATCAGGTTGGGAAGCAGCGCCGACCAGACGGAAACGAGATACGGCGCGACGACGCGTGCGACCGGGTCGAGCCGATAGCAAGAGATCATCGGCACCCCGGACAATGCCAGTTCCAAGGATACCGTGCCGGACGCGATCAACGCGGCGTCGGCCTTGCCGAAGGCCTGCCATTTGCGCTCGGGCTCAAGGATAATCTCGGGTTTCTCGTCCCAGCGCGTGACCGCGGACCGCACGGTATCCGCGACATGTGGCACCGTCGGCAGCATCAGCCGGAGCCGATGCCCGCGAGCCCGCAACATCGACACGGTCTCGCCGAACGGCTCGAGCAGCCGCCGCACCTCGCCGCGCCGCGAGCCGGGCAGGACGAGCAGCGTCTTCACGCGGTCTGGTGATAGATCACGCGGCTGGCCTTGAGCCTTTGCCGCCGAGAGCACACCCGCGTCGTGGGTCAGACGGTGCCCGACATAGGTGCCGGGCGGACCACCCAGCCGATCGAGCTCCTTCACCTCAAACGGCAGGATGCACAGAATGTGGTCGACATAGGGCTTCATTGCCACCGCCCTGCCCGGCCGCCATGCCCAGACGCTCGGGCAGACATAGTGGACGATCGGGATCGACGGGTTGGCTGCGCGCACTTTTTTGGCGACGCGCAGCGAAAAATCGGGACTGTCGATGGTGACCAGGCAATCGGGCTTGGCGTCCGCAACCATACCCGCCAGCTGGCCGATCCGCCGGATCAGGCGCGGCAGGTCACGCAAGACGGCGCTGAACCCCATCAGCGCGACCTCGCCGGCGTCGAACGGCGAAACCAGCCCAAGCGCCTGCAGGTGGCGGCCGCCGAGTCCAACGAGCTGCACCTCGCGCCCTGTCATCTGGCGGAGCGACCGGACGATGTCGGCGCCAAGGAGGTCGCCTGACTCCTCGCCCGCGACGATCGCGATCTTCAGCGCCCTGTCAGCCATGTCCGGACTCCGCTGCGGCAAGGCCGACGATGAACAGCCCAAGCTCATTGGCACGCGAGAGAGTTGCGGGGCCTTCGAGGATCAGGGAGCGTCCCGCTTCGACGGCAATGCCGGCAAGGCCGGCCGCATGCGCTGCTTCTACCGTCTGTGGTCCCATGGAAGGAAGATCCGCCCGCAACTCCTGGCCAGGCTTGGCGCATTTGACCAGAACGCCGCGCGTCTTGCCGGCGATACGGCCGTGGCCGCGCAGCAGCCTGGCGCGGTCCAGCAATCCGGCCGTGCCCTCGATGCCTTCAAGCGCAATGGTCCGGCCGCCGACCGCGATCGCCGCCTGGCCGATATCCAGCGCCCCAATGGCCTTTGCCGCCGCAAAACCCGCCTCGATGTCGCGCCAGTCCGATTTCAGAGGCTTAGCCCTGGTCAACACCCCTTCGGCTGCGACAAGGTTCGGCACGATCTCGTGAGCACCCACGACCTTAATCCCCCGGGCCTCGAGCCCGCGCGCCACCACCTTGAGCAGCCCGTCATCGCCACGCGCCAACGCCATGACAACAAGGGGCACCACGGCGAGCAGGCTGAGGCTTGGACGCAGATGTTTCAGCCTTGGCCTGCGCTTTATCTCGCCGGCAAGTACCAGATGGGTAATCCGGTTGCGCTTGAGCAGCGGAACGAGCGATCCTATCGCCTCCAGGGCAAGGGTATCATGCTCGTACCGGCACAACTCCGCCATGCGGTCAGCTTCACCGTCCATGAGCACGATGAAGGGCGCATGACCCTGTTCGGCCAAACCGGCAGCGACTTCGACCGGAAGGCTGCCGCCGCCGGCGATGATGCCGACCCTGGCACCAGGCGGGAGATCAAGACCAGCCGCGGCTGTCTCAGCCTTCGTCATCGGTATCGTCGCCATCGCCGCCCGTGAGCGATGGCACCGCATAGTGCCGCTTGCCGCGACTGGTGATGAAGTCGATGATCTTCATTGCGGTCGGCGACGAGGCGAACTCCGCCTTGGCGAACTCGATGTTCTCGCTGACGGTGCGGGAGCGGTCGAAGATCGTCTTGTAGGCCTTGCGCAGCAGATAGATTTCGGAACGCGGCAGACCGGCGCGCTTGAGGCCGATGATGTTCAAGCCGCGCAAGCTGGCGCGGTTGCCGACCGCGATGGCGTAGGGAATGACATCACCAACAAAGGCCGAGCATCCGCCAAGAAAGGCGTTGTCGCCTACACGCACGAATTGATGAACGGCGCTGAGGCCGCCGATATAGACATTGTTGCCGATCTCGCAGTGGCCGCCCAATGTCGCCCCATTGGCGAAGGTGGCGTTGTTGCCGACGGCGCAATCATGGGCGATATGGGCGTAGGCGAGGAAATTGCCATTGTCGCCCACCGTCGTTTCGCCGCGGCTGGTGTCGGTGCCGACATGCATGGTCACGCCTTCGCGGATGGTGCAGTTGGCGCCGATGACGAGTGTGGTGCGGCCGCCCTTGTGCTTGGTGTTCTGCGGCGGTCCGCCCAGGATCGCCATCGGATAGACCTTGGTCGACGCTCCGACAGTGGTCGCGCCCATGACCGAGACATGGCTAACCAGTTCGACACCGTCACCGATCACAGCATCGGCGCTGACATGGCAGAACGGCCCAATGCGCACACCGTGGCCGATTTGGGCGCCTTCTTCCACGACGGAGGAAGGATGGATTGACGTGTTGATTTCCATAGGCACTCGATCGTCAGTCGCCGGTGACCATCATGGCTGAAATCTCGGCCTCGGCCGCCTTGGTACCTTCGACCAGGGCTTCGCAGGCGAATTTGAGCAGGTTGCCGCGCTTCTTGATTTTCTTGACATGGATCTTCAACTGGTCGCCGGGAACGACCGGTTTGCGGAATTTGGCGTTGTCGATGGTCAGGAAATAGACCAGCGAGGGCTTCGACGCCCCGAGGCTGCGGATACAAATGGCGCCCGCCGTCTGCGCCATGGCCTCGACGATCAGCACACCTGGCATCACCGGCTGCTCCGGGAAATGACCCTGAAAATGCGGCTCGTTTATGGTCACGTTCTTGATGCCGATGGCGGAGTCGTCGCCATCGATGTCGACGATGCGGTCGATCATGAGGAAGGGGTAACGGTGCGGCAGGAGCTTCATAAGCCCCAATATGTCGACCGCTTCCAGCGTTGTCGCCGCCACCATGTCAGCCATTGTCCTTGCCCTGCTTGCGTGCCCTGGCCATCGTGCGCAACATGGCTATCTCTCGCATGGCTTCCGCCATCGGCTGCGCCGGATAGCCACCCCATATCTCGCCGGCGGGAACATTGCTCATAAATCCACTTCTGGCGGCAAGCTTGGCACCTGTACCAATCGTCAGATGATCCGCAAGCCCGACGCCGCCGCCCATGGTGACATTGTCCCCCACCACCACGGAACCGGAAATACCCGAAAGCCCGGCTACTATGCAATTGCGACCGATGCGGACGTTATGGGCGATCTGCACGAGATTGTCGATCTTGGTGCCTTGCCCGATGATCGTATCGGACATGGCGCCGCGATCGACGGTGGAATTGGAGCCGATCTCGACATCGTCCTGGATGATGACCCGTCCGATCTGTGGAACACGTTCGGGACCCTTGGCGCCGCCGACAAAGCCAAAACCGTCCTGTCCAATCCTGGCGCCACCATGGATGATGACCCGATTGCCGATCAATGCGTACTGGATACTGGCGCCCGGGCCGACATAGCCGTCACGGCCAATCTGGCAGGACTGTCCGATGACGGCGTTTGGCGCAATGACGGTGCCGCTGCCGATCGAGACGCCTGGCCCGATGACCACGCCGGCTTCGATAACAGCGCCGGCTTCGACATGCGCTGTCGGATCGACGTGGGCATGAGGCGAAACACCGGTTTCACCGGTCATCGGCCCCGGCGTAGCGGCCGTGGGGAACAGCAGCCGACCGACCAGGGCGAATGCCTGTTGCGGCCGCGGATGGATGAGGACGGCGACGCTAGCCGGCGCCTTGTTTGCGAATTCCGCCGGACACAGGACCGCTGCCGCCCGCAGCGACGGCATCAGCGCCGAATTGCGCCTGCCGTCGACGAAAACGAGCGCGTTGGCGCCGCCTTCATTGGCTGGCGCCAACGCTTCGATCGAAACGTCGGATTGGCCGGAATCGACAAGCACCGAGCCAGTCAGATTCGCGACTTCGGCCGCCGTATACCGGCGTGATGGCGCGAAGAACACCGGATCGGTCATTCCAGAAGCTATATCCAGCTAGGTCGGAACATTTCTCCCGGATTCAAAACCCGGGAGCATCGTTGGCCGCCGATCAGAAGCGGGTCGATATGCCGAAGTTGAATTCCTGCACGTCGTCCGTGGCTTCCTTCCTGACCGGGATCGCATAGTCGATACGGATCGGCCCGAACGGCGAGGCCCACATCAGGCCGATACCGACCGAGGCGCGAAGCTTCATGTCGAGAGAAGCCTGATCGACACTCGTGTTGATCTTACTACCATAGAGAGTTGCTGCGTCTGCGAACACAGCGCCGCGCAAACCGAAACTCTCGGGAATAACCGGCAATGGGAACTGCGCTTCTGCCGAGGCGTTGAAATAGGTCACACCCCCCAGATGGTCACCCGTATTCGGGTCCACGGGACCGATGCCATTAAACGCAAAGCCACGGATCATGCGGTCAGTACTCTGGAATTGGTCAAAGATACGCAGATTACCGTCATTGCCATAACTCTCGACATGACCGGCGCCGCCCGAAATCAGCCCGACCAGATCAAGCTGCTCGGAGAGCGTCTGATAGATGCTGCCGCGCCCGGTGATCTTTACGAACTTCGCGTCACCACCAAGACCGGCAAGTTCGACCGTCGTGTTGGCATAAATGCCTTCATGCGGGTTCTTCATGTCGTCAATCGTGTTGTAGACCAGTCCCAAGCTGACCGACGACTTGATCCAAGGACTTTGAGCGATGCCGTCCAGGATGGCCGGTGAGATGTTACAGGTACCGTCGGGATCTACGTCGCTGGTAGGGCCACAGCCATCGTCGACCTTATACTTCTCCTGCGAGATGTTGTACGCCAATTGGGTCGTGATGCTGTTGGTGATGGGCAGTCCGAAGCGGATCGTCGCGCCGGTGGTGTCGCTGTCGTAGTTGTTGTTGTATTCCCGCGTCGACTTGTAGATGTCGAAGCCGGCGGCGATGCGCCGTCCGAGGAAATAGGGCTCGGTGAAGGACAGGCTGTAGTCGCGCGAGTTCTTGCCGCCACCCGCGGACACCTTGATGAACTGGCCACGGCCGAGGAAGTTGCGCTCGGTGATCGATCCCTCGACCGATGGTCCGGCCGTGTCGCCACCGGTCGAATAGCCGGCACCAACCGAGAATTCACCCGTCGACTTCTCGACCACATCGACCACCAGCACGACCTGATCAGGGGCCGAGCCAGGCACGGTCGAAATATCGACTTTGTCAAAGTAATTGAGGTCTTCCAGACGCTTCTTCGCGCGCTGGATGAGCACCTGGTTGAACGCGTCGCCTTCACTGACATCGAATTCGCGGCGAATGACATAGTCACGCGTCCGATCGTTGCCGCGGATCTCGATGCGCTCGACATAGGCCTTGGTGCCCTGGTCGACCGTGTAGACCACCGAAATCGTATGGTTCTCGAAGTTGCGATCGCCACGCGGCGTCACCTGCGCGAATGCGTAGCCGGAACCGGCCACCTTCTCGGTCAAGGCAATGATCGAGTCTTCGACATTCTTGGCGTTGTAGACATCGCCCTTGTGTGTTTCCACCACCGATTCCAGCGACTTGGAGTCCACTTCCGGGATCGTGCTTTCGACGCTGATGTCGCCGAAAGTATAGCGCTCGCCTTCCTGGACGGTGATGGTAACCGTGTATTTGTTGGTCGCATTGTCGAGCTCGCCGACAGCGGACACGACCTGGAAATCAGCATAGCCGTGATTATAGTAGAAGCGGCGCAGCAGTTCCTGGTCGGCGCGCAGCTTGTCTTCATCATAAACGTCGTCGCGGAGGATGAACGAGACCCAGGATGAGCGCTTGGTATTGATCACGTCCGACAGGCGGCGGCTGGAATAGGCGCTGTTGCCGACGAAATTGATTGCCGCGATCTGAGTGCGATCGCCTTCGGTGACGTGGAACACCACATTCACGCGGTTGTCGCCGAGCTCCATGATCTGCGCGGTCACGCCGGCATCGTCACGGCCGATGCGCCTGTAAGCGGCCTTGACCGCCTCAACGTCCGAATCGAGCGTAGCCTGGGAGAACGTGCCGCGCGGCTTCAGCTGAACCGCTGCCTGAAGCGCGTTGTCCTTGAGCTTCTTGTTGCCCTGGAACAGCACCTGGTTGACGACCTTGTATTCCGAAACCTTGACGACCAGGGTCGAGCCGACCTGGTTGATCTGGACATCCGAGAACAGGCCGGTGCCGAACAGCGCCTTGACCGCGCTATCGACATCGGAGCTGGAGAAGGCCTTGCCGGGCTTGATGGTGATGTAGTTGCGGATGGTATCGGCGTCGACACGCTGGTTGCCGCTCACCTCCACCCTGCTTACGACAGCGGCTTCGGCCGCCGATGTGGCAACGAACTGCACTGCGAGCGCACCGGGTACGACCAGAGCGGCGGACAGTGCCGCCGCTGACGCGGCGTTTAGAAACTTGGATGCTGCCTTCATCGGGCTTAATAACCTTTTCTCGTAGTCCCCACGGCGAGAAAACCGGACGTGCGGTCATTTCCCCTACCGTATTAACCGGATTTTCCCTACACGCAAGGCTTCTGGTTAATTTGTATTTACTTAACCCTGTTGCGTGGCTTTCGCGTCACTCATATCCCCGTGCATGGTAAACGGCGTCTCAACATCGACCATGCCCAGGCCAAATTCCTTCATGATTTCAGCACCCAAAGAGATCGTTCCAGAACACGAACGCCATGAAGCACAGCACCAGAAGCAAACCGGCCCGATAGGCCATTTCCATCATCCGTTCCGACACCGGCCGGCGGATGACGGCCTCCACCCCGTAGAACAACAGATGGCCGCCGTCGAGGGGGGGAATCGGCAAAAGGTTTAGAATGCCTATCCCCACGGAGAGCAGCGCGACAAGCTGCACCAGCCACTCGAAACCGAGTTTGGCAGCCTTGCCGGCCATGCCTGCGATCTTGACCGGACCACCCAGCTGGCACTTGTCCTCGCGCCCCACGACGAAGCGCTGCAGAAACTGGCCCGTGCGCTCGATGACATGGCCCGTTTCCTCAACGGCCGCCGCAACGGCTCCCACCGGGGTGTATGTGATGAGACGAGGCTGGCCGAGTTCCTTGTTGTTGACGACGCCGATCACCGCAACCTTGATCTTGTTGCCGAGCGCGTCCTCTTGTTCCATCAGGTGCGGCGTCGCGGTCACCGTGACCTCCTTGCCGCCGCGCAGCATGACGAAGGTGATGGTGTCGCCGGCCCGGCCCGAGACCAGCCGCTGCACGTCTCCGAAGGTTTCGACCTTGCTGCCGTCGACGCTGACGAATCGGTCGCCAGGCAAAATGCCTGCCTTGGCCGCGGGACTCTCGGCGGTAACCTCCGCCACCATGGGCTCCGCGACATAACGCCCATAGGAGGCAAACAGCACGGAAAAGACGACGATCGTCAGCAGGAAGTTGAACAGCGGCCCGGCCGCCACCGTTGCCGCGCGCTTCCAGATCGCCTGGGTGTGGAAGGCAACCTTGCGTTCCTGGTCGGTCAGCGTTTCGAGCTCGTCCGATGTCGGCTTGCTGGAGGTGGCACTCATGTCGCCGACAAACTTGACATAGCCGCCAAGCGGTATGGCGCAGAGCTTCCAGCGCGTGCCGTGCCTGTCGTTGAAGCCTATGAGCTCCGGACCGAAGCCGATCGAGAAGGCCCTGACCCCGATGCCGCACCAGCGGCCGACGAGGTAGTGGCCCATCTCGTGAACGAACACCACCACGGTCAGTACGAAGAGAAACGGCACGAGCGTGCCGAGAAAGAGGCCCTCCGTGCTGAAAATCGCGTGAAGAATCTCGTTCAACTCAAGCCCTCAAGTTCTTCCGCGGTCGCTGCGTGACTGTGACATCAATACAGGCGAATCCAAGGCACGTCCGCGCCAGATCGTGGAATGACACCATTCAAATGGCAAACAGCCCCTGCGCCGGATGGTCGGCGCCCGCCGAAATCCAACCGATGACGTATAGGGCAAGAGCGGCCGCGACAAGCCCGTCGACACGATCCATGATGCCGCCATGGCCAGGAATGAGCACGCCCGAATCCTTGCGGCCGTGCCGCCGTTTGACCCAGGATTCAAACAGGTCGCCAGCCTGGGCGACAACGGACAGCACCAGCGCCACAAGGCCGAGCAACGCCAGGTTGCCGGCGCCGGCAATGGCTGCCAGCAGAAGTCCCGCGACGACGCCACCGACCGCCCCGCCGAACGCGCCGCTGCGCGTCTTGCCTGGCGAAATCGAGGGCGCCAGTTTGGGCCCGCCGACGGCGCGCCCGACGAAATAGGCGAAGATGTCGGTCGCCCAGACGACCGCGAACAGGAACAGGATGGCCACGAAGCCCGAATGGTCGCCGTCGCGCAGCAGGGCAAGCGACAGACCCGACACGCAGGCATAGGCAAGGCCGCCAGCGTCCCACTGGTCGATCCTGCGAATTCCCGCGGTGGTCGCCGTTATCGCAACCAGAATCACCAGGAGCGGCAGCAGCCACAATGCGGACAGGCCGGCAATCAAGGCACCGACGAAAATGACCATCAGCGCTTCCGGCAGGAAGCCAAGCCCGTCGGCCGCGGCGGGCCGCGACATGCGTGTCCATTCATAAAAGATCATTGCCGCCATGACGGCGCACAGCAGCCGGAAAGGCAGGCCGCCAAGCCAGGTCAGGCCAAGGGCCGCGATAGCGAGCACGACCGCCGAAATCACACGTAGCTGAAGGTTGCTCATCCCGCGGCCGGTCGCGACGCGACGTCTTGCGGGTCCAGTCCGCCGAAGCGGCGCTCGCGGCCGGCATATTCGCGTAGAGCCTCGGCGAGGTGCTCGCGATTGAAGTCCGGCCAGTAGCACGGCAGGAAGACGAGCTCGCTGTAGGCGGCCTGCCACAAGAGGAAGTTGGACAGGCGAAGCTCGCCGCTGGTGCGGATGACCAGCTCCGGATCGGGAATGCCTTGCGTGTCGAGAGAGCCGGCAAAGCTTTCGGCGGTGATCGCCTCGCTGTCGATTTCACCGCGCGCCACCGCCTCCGCGAGCTTACGCGCCGTGCGCACGATCTCGTCGCGCCCGCCATAATTGAAGGCGATCACCAGCGTCAGCGAGGTGTTGTGGATCGTCAGCGATTCGGCTTCCTCGAGCAGTCCCCTGATGTCCGCCTGCAGCCCTGCCCGGTCGCCGATGATCCTGACCCGCACGCCGCTCTGGTGCAGCTCGGCAAGGTCGCGACGGATGAACAGCTTCAACAGCCCCATAAGGTCGCTGACCTCGGACTTCGGCCGTGACCAGTTCTCCGACGAGAAAGCATAGACGGTCAGGAAGGAGATACCGAGACCGGGGGCGGCACGCACGGCCTTGCGCAGCGCCTCGACACCGGCGCGATGACCCGCGAGCCTCGGCATACCGCGCGCCTTGGCCCAGCGTCCATTTCCATCCATGATGATCGCGACATGCGCGGGCGTTGTCATGATCTCGCTTTCGGATCAGCCAAGGGCCAACCCTAAACCTGCATGATTTCAGCTTCCTTGTCGGAAAGCAGATGATCGATGGTGCTGATGGTCTCGTCGGTAAGTTTCTGGACCTGGTCGGAACGCTTGCGCTGATCGTCCTCGCTGATGTCGCCGTCCTTCTCCGCCTTCTTCAGGAAATCCATACCATCGCGACGCACATGGCGCGCGGCGACGCGCGCGTTCTCGGCATAGCCGTGCGAAATCTTGACCAGTTCCTTGCGGCGCTGTTCGTTGAGCTCCGGCAGCGGAATCCTCAGATTGGTGCCGTCGACGA
Source organism: Mesorhizobium salmacidum (SeqCode) (assembly GCF_037179605.1). Lineage (NCBI taxonomy): Bacteria > Pseudomonadati > Pseudomonadota > Alphaproteobacteria > Hyphomicrobiales > Phyllobacteriaceae > Mesorhizobium > Mesorhizobium salmacidum (SeqCode). Next base: position 128,941 of record NZ_JAPYKS010000009.1, on the reverse strand, counting down.
TCGGGTTGAAGCCCAGATTGGATTCCCGGATCGCGCGGTCGACCGCGCCGACCATCGACTTGTCCCAGACCGAGACCGAGATCATGCGCGGCTCCGGCACGGTGACGTTTGCCACCTGATTGATCGGCATGGTGGTGCCATAGGCTTGCACCTGGATCGCGTCGAGCAGGTTGCTGGAGGCGCGACCGGTCCGCAGCGAGGCCAGATCATGCTTGAACGCCGCGATTGCCCCATCCATGCGCCGCTTGAGATCGTCGTACTCACCACTCATTCTAGTCTCCTCGACCCGTCTGCCGCGGGTTCACTGCTTCGGGGCAAAGGCCCCGTGTTCGAGCCTGATCTCGAAACCCGGTTTCCCGGGATCAGGCCCGGATCACTCGTCCGCGACGACCGTACAGCGGCCGCCGCCCCTCAGAATATCGCCGAAACCACCTTCTTCGTGGATCGAATAGACGATTATCGGAATGTTGTTTTCGCGCGCAAGTGCAATCGCAGCCGTATCCATGATCGAAAGGCCGCGATTTATGACTTCGGCATGGCTGATGCGCTCGAAACGTGTCGCCCTTGGGTCCTTTTTCGGGTCGGCCGAATAGACGCCGTCGACCTGCGTGCCCTTGAACAACGCGTCGGCGCCGATTTCGGCCGCACGGAGCGCTGCGGCCGAATCGGTGGTGAAGAACGGATTGCCGGTGCCGCCGGCGAAGATCACCACCTTGCCCTGGTTCATGTAGGCGGTCGCCTGGCGCTGCGAAAAGCTCTCGCAAAGCTCAGGCATGGCAATCGCGGACAGCACGACGGCGTCGACGCCGATCTTGTTCAGCGATGTGCGCAGCGCCAGCGAATTGATGACAGTGGCAAGCATGCCCATATGGTCGCCAGTAACGCGGTCCCCACCCTTGGAGGCAACGGCCACGCCGCGAAAGATATTGCCGCCGCCAATGACGACACCCACCTCGATACCCAGCGCGCGCGCCTCGGCAATGTCGCCGGCGATGCGGTCCACGACCGAGACGTCGATGCCGAAATGCTGTTCGCCCATCAACGCTTCGCCCGAAGCTTTCAGCAGAACACGTCGATAGAGGGGCTTCACCGTCATCTGGTTCCTCGAAAATCCCGGCGCGGCAAGCTCTGAAGGGGAAAAAGGCCTCCTGCTTCGCCCGGCGGTGCTGTCATGACGGGTTGACCGGATACACGAAGGGCGCGGCGATGTCACGCCGCGCCCTTGTGCAAAATTCCAGGCTTTTTGGATCAGTTGCTGCTGATGGCAACAGCCTCGCCTTCGACCACGACCGGCAATGCATAACCGGACGGCTTGTCGCCGGTCACGACACCACCGGCGACACGGACCTGGATCTCGGGACCGAAATAGGAATGCGGGAACGGCGCCGGCGTGCCGCTCACCTTGTCCAGCCGCTGGCGAAGCGCGGGCGGTATCGAGAAATCGAGCGCGGCAAGATTGTCCTGCAACTGCGAAAGTCTCGTTGCCCCAAGGATGACGGTGGCGATTCCTGGCTGTGTCGCCACCCAGTTGAGCGCCACCTGAGCCATGCCGCGGCCGAGTTCGGCGGCGACTTTCTCCAACTCCGCCACAACAGCCCAGTTGTGATCCGTGAATTTCTGGAAGCCGGGATGGGTGGTGTTGCGGAAACCGTCGAGTCGGCCGGCATTGCCCGCTTGCGCCGGGCGGTATTTGCCGCTCAACAGGCCGCTGGCCAGCGGGCTCCAGACCATGATGCCGGCGCCATGACGTGTCCCGAACGGCACGAATTCATGCTCGATGGCACGCTCCGCCAGGGAGTATTCGAGCTGCAACGCCGAGATCGGCTCATAGCCGCGCAGTTCGGCGATCGCCTGAGCCCGCCCGGCATACCAGGCCGGCACGTCGGACAGGCCGATGTGACGTATCTTGCCTGCCCGAACCAGATCGTCGAGCGTACGCAGCACTTCCTCGGCCGGCGTCAGCCTGTCCCAGATATGCATGAGATAGAGATCGATGTAGTCGGTGCCCAGCCGCTTCAGCGAGGCGTCGACGGCACGCATGATATTCTTGCGGCCATTGCCGCCGGCATTCGGATTGCCGGGGTTCGAGTTCATGGTGAACTTGGTGGCGATCACCGCCTTGTCGCGCAAGCCTCGCTCGGCCACGAATTCACCGAGCCAGGTCTCGGCGGTGCCCCCGGTATAAAGGTCGGCGGTGTCGAAGAAATTGCCGCCGGCCTCGACATAGGCGTCGAACATCGCGCGCGCCGTATCCCGGTCCGCGCCCCAGCCCCATTCCGTGCCGAAGGTCATCGTGCCCAGCGCCAGCCGGCTGACGCGCAGGCCGCTGTTGCCGAGTGTGTAGTAGCTCATCGTCATTGTCTTTTCCGATCCTGATCCGGTTGATGCGGGCGTCATTGGCCCGGGGTCGTCTTGACCCAGGGATTGCCGCGTTCATGTGTCATGCGGAAGGTGAAGCCATCGACCTTCCAGGCGGTGCCAGAACGCGTCAGGTGGTGCTCATAGGTGCCCCAGACTTCCCAGAGTGGATCGCCATTGCCCTCCATCAGGTTCCAGGCATAGCCGTTCGACAGAACAGTCGCCGTGTCCGCCTCGAGGACGACCTGGTGATTGGTGCGCAGGTGCAGGCTGGTCTTGCTGCCCTTGAGATTGCCGGCCCAGGCGCCGATCAGATCGTCGGAGGCAATGTTGGCCGCGGGCTGCCCGGACAGGCTGCTGAAGTCTGCGGTGACCCGATCCGCGAAATAGCTGCGCGCGCGTTTCCAGTCCTGCGCGTCGACGGCGCGGTCGATGGCATCGGCGATACGGATCACGGCGCGTTCATCGGCAAGTGCCTGCCAGCCGGTCGGTTCGGCACCACCGGCATCGACGGGTGCCAAGGCAAGGCCTGCGGCGAAGGTAACGTGTTTCAAGGCATTCATTTCGCTTCTCCTTTGGTGAAGGTTTGCAAACGGACGGATGATCAGTCGGGGAGGTCCGCCTTCAGCCTTTTGACAGCGCGTCGACAACGACCTGGAACCGGCGCGGGTCGAAATAGTCGTGATAGGCGCAGATCAGGCCATTCTCGAAATGGAAGACGGCAATGTTGCTGTTGGTGTATTCGGTGCCGCCCACGAGCACGGCGCGGTTCCGGTATTCGACCACCACGGCTTCGGAGTCCGCGGCGGGATAGATGGCCGTCAGTTGCGATTCGAAGGTTTCGAAATTGCCGAACAGTCCCCTGAAGGCGGCCACGATCGCTGCCTTGCCGTCGATGCTGTCGCCAAATCCCGCCGGCGGATAGAAGACTATGATGCGGCCATCCTCGGCCCAGAGTTCACTCCAACTGTCGATATCCTTGCGGTGCATCAGGTCAAAGAAGCTGTGTACCGTCTGGAGGTTGCGGGCTTGTCTGGAATGAAGGTCGGACATCGGAGGCTCCTTGCTGTCTGATGCTTGCTGTTCGATGCCGTCTTAAATGGTCCGCTTTTGCCTCCTCGATAAGATTGCATGATTTGCATGGACCGTGCGATATGGTTCATGAATGGACCGAGACCTGCTCACCCACCTGCCTGTCATTGTAGCCGTTGCGCGGCGCGGCGGCTTCGCACTTGCCGCGGCGGAACTCGGGATGAGCCCGTCGGCGGTCAGCCATGCGATGCGGCTCGTGGAGGAGCGTATCGGCCAGCCGCTGTTTGCGCGCACGACGCGCAGCGTTTCGCTCACCGAGGCCGGCAAGGCGCTGGTGGAAACGGCGGCCCCTGCCCTCCAGGATATTGCCGAGCGGATGGACCGCATCCGCAGCGACAAGGGCAGGCCGTCTGGCCTGCTCAGGATCAACGCCTCCAACATCGCGATTCCATTGGCGGTGACGCCGGTCGTCGCCGCGATGGCCGAGCGCTATCCCGACATTACGGTCGAGATTTTTGCCGATCAGGGATTGGTCGACATCGTCGGCGAAGGTTTCGACGCCGGCGTCCGGCTCGGCGAGATGATCGCGCAGGACATGGTTGCCATCCGCCTGACGCAGCCCTTCAAAGTCGTCATCGTCGCCTCTCCCGCCTATATCGGGCGACGTGGCCGTCCGCGCCGAGTAGCCGATCTCGCGAACCACAATTGCATCGGGTACCGGCTTGTCCGCTCGGGGGCTCTCTATCGCTGGGATTTGACCGAGGATGGCAAGGATGTGGTCATGGAAACCAGCGGTACGGCCATCGTGACGGATTCGCTCGCCGCCATTGATCTGGCGCTCGCTGGCGTCGGCCTCGCCTATATGTTCGAGCCGCTGGCCCGCGCGGATCTGGCAGCCGGGCGCCTGGTGCAGGTTCTGCCGCAATCAGCGATCGAGGAACCCGGCCTTTTCCTCTACTTCCCGCGCCGCGCGGCGATGGCGCCGAAGCTCAGGGCGTTTATCGATACCGCAAACGAAATCGGCCGGGCATCCCTGCGGACGCCCGGCCGAAAAACACAGTCGGAATAAAGCGGTAGGACGCTTACTTCTTGACCGCCGCCGCGACTTCCGCGGCGAAATCGGACTCTTCCTTCTCGATGCCCTCGCCGAGCGCGAAGCGCAGATAGGCCGTGATCTTGGCCGGCGCGCCGATTTCCTTTTCGGCATCCTTCAGCGCCTTCTCGACAGTGATGTCGGGGTTGAGCACGAAGGCCTGCTTCAAGAGCACGACTTCCTCATAGAACTTGCGCAGGCGACCCTCGACCATCTTTTCGATGATGGCTTCCGGCTTGCCGGACTGGCGCGCCTGGTCGGAGAAGATTGCCTTCTCACGCTCGACCGCTGCCGGGTCGATCTGTTCGGCGGTCAGCGCCATCGGGTTGGTGGCGGCGACATGCATGGCGACCTGGCGGCCAAAGGCATTGGCGGCGTGCTCGTTGCCGGTAGTCTCGATCGCGACCAGCACGCCGAGCTTGCCAAGGCCATCGGCAACCGAATTGTGGACGTAGGTCGCAACCGCGCCATGCGGCACGGTCAGCTTGGCCGAGCGACGGAAGCCCAGGTTCTCGCCAATGGTGCCGACAGCGTCCTTGATGGTGTCGGTGACCGACTTGTCCGAACCCGGATACTTCGCGGCGGCCACGGCCTCTGTCGTGCCATAGGCAAGCGCCACCTTGGCGACGTTGGCGACGATTTCCTGGAAGGCGGCATTGCGGGCGACGAAATCAGTCTCGGAATTCACCTCGACGACGGCGGCTTCGCGCACGCCGTTGTCGACGCCGATCAGGCCTTCGGCGGCGGTGCGGCCGGCCTTCTTGTCGGCCTTGGAGATGCCCTTCTTGCGCAGCCAGTCAACGGCTTCTTCCATGTTGCCGTTGGTCTCGTTCAACGCCGCCTTGCAGTCCATCATGCCCGCGCCGGTCAAGTCGCGGAGTTCTTTGACCTGTGCAGCCGAAATGCTCATTATCGCCTCTTTGTTTAAATGCACCGACGCACCATCGTTATTTGATGGTGCGTCTGTTTAGCGTGCCAAAATATGAGAAAGATGAAGGCCGCAAACCGGCCTTCGACTATCAAGCCTCTGGGGCTTCCGACGCCGGAGCCGGATCGAGCGCCGGCTCGACCGGAGCTTCGACCGAAGCGCCGATATCCATGCCGAGCGCGCCCTGCTGACGGGCGATGCCGTCAATCGCGGCCTTGGCGATCAGATCGCAATAAAGCTGGATGGCGCGGGCCGCGTCGTCATTGCCGGGGATCGGGAAATCGATCTTGTCCGGATCGCAGTTCGAATCGATGATGGCAACGACCGGGATGCCCAGGCGCTTGGCCTCGAGGATGGCGATCGCTTCCTTGTTGGTGTCGATCACGAACATCAGGTCGGGCGTCGAGCCCATGTCCTTGATACCGCCGAGCGCCTTGTCGAGCTTCTCGCGCTCGCGGTCGAGGTTCAGGCGTTCCTTCTTGGTCAGGCCTTGCGCCTCGCCGGCCAGCATCTCGTCGAGCTTGCGCAGGCGCTGGATCGAGTTCGAGATCGTCTTCCAGTTGGTCAGCATGCCGCCGAGCCAACGCGAATTGACGTAGTACTGGGCCGAACGCTGCGCGGCATCGGCGACGATGTCGGACGCCTGGCGCTTGGTGCCGACGAACAGCACGCGGCCGCCCTTGGCAACGGTGTCGGAAACCTGCTTCAGCGCCTGGTGCAGCAAAGGCACCGTCTGCGAGAGGTCGATGATGTGGATGTTGTTGCGGGCGCCGTAGATGTAGGGCGCCATCTTCGGGTTCCAGCGGTGGGTCTGGTGGCCGAAGTGAATGCCAGCTTCCAAAAGCTGGCGCATGCTGAAATCAGGCAGTGCCATTCTCATTTCCTTTCCGGTTAGCCTCCACGGACACAGGCATTTTTTGGACGAAGTCCTCGAACGCCACCGGAGGTTTCAGCCGGATTTCTCCCGGGCAGACACCAAAGTCCGTGTGTGGAATGAGCGGGCATATAGAGGGGAAGCGCGATAAACGCAAGCCGTGTGACGCTTTCCGCTCAGCGTGCGGCAATCAGCGCTCCGGTGCCTATCATGGCACTGCCGGCGAACCTGTTCATCAGTCGCATGCGCCGGGGCGTCCTGAACCAGCCCGAGGCCCGGCCCGCAAGTACCGCATAGACACCCATGGTGAGGATATTGACGCTGATGACGACGGCCACCACCAGCAGGCCATCGACAAACGTCAGCGTGTCGAGATCGAGGATCAGCGGCATGATCGAGGCATGGAACAGGATCGCCTTCGGGTTCCCCAGCGCAATGGACGCGCCAAGGAAGAAGAACCGCGACAATCTCGCCTGTGCCGTCTGCGGCCCGTTCGGTTGCGTGGCCGAGGCCCGCCACATCCTGATGCCGAGAAAAATCAGGTAGGCGGCGCCTGCATATTTAAGCAGGAGGAATATCCATTCGAATGTCTGGGCCAGGGCTACCAGCCCGAGCAGTGCCAGAGTGACCAGCACGGCATCGCCGGCGGCGACCCCCACGCCGGCCATGAAGGCGCGAAGAAAACCACGCGACACGCCATTGGTGATGACCGTGAACATCGCTGGCCCCGGTGTGGCGGCGGCGAGTGTGACGGCTGCGCAATACGCGAAAAATGCCGTTGGAGTCATGACCGGGCCTTTCCGTTGGGTACCCGCACGCGCCTGAAGATCGCGACGATCTCCTCGCGGCTGCATTCGATGGCGCCGAGCCGCACCGCGCGGTCGCGCTCGAAACCGGTTATGTCATAGTGTGGCGCCGATGTCCTGGGCGGCCCCTGGTAGGACGAGCGCTTCACGCCAAGCCGGGATGCGAACCGATGCAGTTCTTCGGTGTCGTCGGCCATCAAATGGCACCAGCGATGGCCTGCCCACTTCCAGATCGCCGCATCGACATAGACCGCCATCAAGCCCGGCCAGTTCACTTGCGCATCGCTGCTACTTCGATACGGGACAAGGCTTTGTCTGGTCGAACAGCGACAGGTTGACCAGCTTGCCGGTCATGGAGAAGTCGCCATAGTCCATGACAAGATCGCGGGTGATGCCGTTTTCGTGCAGCTTGAAGCTGATCCGGTATTCCGGCACTTCCTCGCCCTTCTGGGCACTGTCGTCGAAATAGGCGATGTCGACCGGCCAATATTTGTCGGTGGCAAGCTTCGCCAGTGCCGGCGCTTCCGGATCGGCCTTGTCGGCTTCGGTCTTCTTGCCGACCACAACCGTGGTCGTCATCACCTTGTTGGCGTCCTCCGACCCGTCGAACAGGTTGGTTTGATAGAAGTTTTCGCCTTTTTCGGCCTTGCCGATCAACTCGACCAGATGCTGGGTCGGAAACTGGGTGGCCGCGAGTTCAAGACTGTTCTTCTCCGGCTTGTCGATATCGACCTTCAGCCCCTTGGCATTCTTTGTCGCGACGCCCTTGACCTCCTTGTCGAGGTTCTGGTCGACGAAGGACTTCGTTACGAAAGAAAACACCTTGCCTTCCGCGTCCTCGAAGGTGGTGGTCTGCTGGTCGGTCAGCTTCGTGTTGTCGCTGGTCGCGATCTGGGTGACGAAACGGAATTTCACCGTGTAGCCTTCGCAGGCCGAGCCGTTAAACTCGTAGACCATGCGGCCGGTGATACCGGTGATGCCGGATCGATCATCCGCCTTCTTGAGGGTGAGATCGTAGACGGCGCGATGCGCCTGCAGCGCCGGTACGGCGAAAGCGGAGCCCACAGGGAACAGCGCCGACAACAGAACGGCGTGGAATGCAAGGCGCGCTGCGCGCATGAGGTACTCCAATCGTCGCGGCTGATGGCAAGGCCGCAGGGAAAGATGGTCCAGCTTAAAAAAAGTCGTGGCGGAAGCGAGGCAAAAATAGCAATTTCGGCCCGGCCAGCGCGGCGCCTTCCAGCAATAGGGAAAAGCAATGAGTGAAACAATCGAAAAGCGGCTAAGTGATCTCGGCGTGACGCTTCCTGTTGCCGCCGCGCCCGCCGCCAACTACGTGCCCTATTGCAGGACCGGCAACCTGCTGTTCACGGCGGGACAATTGCCGCTTAAGGACGGCAAGCTGCAGGCGAGCGGTCTGCTCGGCCGCGACGTCGATACGGCAAGCGGCAAGGACGCCGCGAAATACTGCGCCATCAACATCCTGGCGCAAGCCAAGGCGGCACTTGGCGACCTCGAGAAGATCCGCCGTCTGGTGAAGATCACCGTCTTCGTGGCGTCGGCCCCCGACTTCGTCGAACAGCATCTGGTCGCCAACGGCGCCTCCGATTTCCTGGTTGCCGCGCTTGGCGAAAGCGGCAAGCACGCACGCTCCGCCGTCGGCACCGCCTCCCTGCCGCTTAATGCCGCAGTGGAAATCGAAGCGATCTTTGAAGTCGAATGAGTGAAGGTGCGGACATGACCGACCTCTCCTGGCTGACTGCCCGGCCGGTTGCCCATCGCGGCTTTCACGACATGAACAAGTCGCGCTGGGAAAACACGCTTTCCGCCTTCGCCGTCGCGGCCGAACGCGGCTACGCGATCGAATGCGACGTGCATCTGTCGTCGGATGGCGTTCCCATCGTCATCCATGATGACGATCTGCAACGGCTGACAGGTCAGGACGGTTTCGTCTGGCAACGCAGCGCCGCCGAACTTGCCGCGCTCAAGGTCGGCGGCACGGCGGATCACGTGCCGACGCTGCAGGACGCGCTCGACCTCGTCGACGGCCGCGTGCCCATGGTCGTCGAGCTGAAAGGAACTCCTGGTCGCGATGAAGGCCTGGTGGCGCGCGTCGGCAAGATGCTGAAGCGCTACAAGGGCAAGGCGGCGATCATGTCGTTCGACCACTGGCTGATCCGCGATTTCCCCAGGCACGCGCCCGGCGTTCCGGCTGGATTGACTGCCTATGGCAAGGACGCCAAGCTGATCGAAGCACATTTTTCCATGCTGGCGCACGAACTCTCCTTTACCTCCTATGCCGCCGGCGATCTGCCGAACCCGTTTGTCAGCTTCGTGCGCGAAAAGCTCAAAATGCCTGTCATTACCTGGACGGTGCATGACCAGCCGGCGGTCGACCTGACCTTTAGATATGCCGACCAGATGACGTTCGAAGGGTTCGAACCCGACCTGGTCAAAGTCGCCTGAGCAGGGTGCCCGAAACGTGACTTGTAGCGGCCCGAATGGAGCTTAAATAAGCCTCATGGATCAGGGCGACGACTGCGACGGACAATCGGCGAATGCGGGCTATTCGATCCGCATCGCCGCGGGCATAGGCGCCTTTACCTGCGATGAATGGAACGGCTTTGCCGGGACCGCGCGCGGCGACGCGGCCGGATATAACCCGCTCGTTTCATTCGCTTTTTTGAGCGCTCTGGAGGATTCGGGCTGCGCCGTGCGGCGCACTGGCTGGCAAGGCCATCACCTGCGGCTGGAAACCGCGCAAGGCAGGCTGCTGGGCGCTGTTCCCTGCTATCTCAAGTCGCACAGCCAGGGCGAATATGTGTTCGATCACGGCTGGTCGGATGCCTTCGAGCGCGCGGGCGGCCGTTACTATCCAAAATTGCAAAGTGCCGTGCCGTTCACGCCGGTCACCGGCCCTCGCCTGCTGGTCGGCAAGGGCGAGGATCAGGACGCGGTCAAGGCCGGGCTTGCCGCCGGGCTCAAAATGGTGACCGACAAGCTCGGCATATCCTCGGCGCATGTCACCTTCGCGCAGGAGAGCGACGTCGCGATGCTGGAGGCCGCGGGCTTCCTGCATCGCACCGATCAGCAATTCCATTTCTTCAACGAAGGCTTTTCCACCTATGACGACTTCCTCGCCACGCTTGCCTCGCGCAAGCGCAAGGCGATGAAGAAGGAGCGGCGCGAAGCGCTTGCCGACGGCATCACGATCGACTGGCTGATCGGCAAGGACCTGACCGAAAAGGCCTGGGACGACTTCTTCGCCTTCTATATGGACACCGGCAGCCGCAAATGGGGCCGCCCCTACCTGAACCGCCAGTTCTTTTCGCTGATCGGCGAACGCATGGCGGACGACATCCTGCTGGTGATGGCCAAACGCAACGGGCGCTACATTGCCGGCGCCATCAACTTCATCGGCTCCGACGCGCTCTACGGCCGCAACTGGGGCTGCATCGAGGATCACCCCTACCTGCATTTCGAGGTCTGCTATCACCAGGCCATCGATTTCGCCATCGAACGCAAGCTGAAGGTGGTCGAAGCAGGCGCGCAAGGCGAGCACAAGCTGGCGCGCGGCTACCGGCCGGTGACCATGCATTCGGCGCACTACATTGCCCACCCCGGCCTGCGCAAAGCGGTCGCCGATTATCTCGGGCGCGAGCGGCGCGAGGTGGCGCGGATGGGCGAATATCTGGAAGAACATACCCCGTTCCGCAAAGATCTCGAGGAATAGCAGGCTGGCCGGCGGGCTTCCGCTCGACCCGGTGTCCGCCACACGGGCCGCCTTGTTGAACGACTGCGCCGCACCTTATTTCGACAGCGCGTCGTCGCGCAAAAGACGCTTCCATCGCGCGCTCGTAGACGCCACCATGGTCGATCTCGGCTGATCGCCCCGCAGCTTCGTCTTGCCGCTCGGAGGTGGCTTCGCTACACCGGACGTCAAGGCAAACTCCGGAGCGTTCGCCATGACTGAGACCGCCTACGACACCGACAACATCTTCGCAAAGATTCTGCGCGGCGAAATACCCTCGCAGCGTGTGTACGAGGACGAAGCTGTCGTGGTTTTCATGGATGTGATGCCGCAAGGACCAGGCCATACGCTGGTGGTCCCGAAAGCGTCGTCGCGCAACCTGCTCGACGCCGACCCGTCAACGTTCGGCCCGCTTTTCACGGTGGTCCAGAAAGTGGCGCGAGCCGTCCGCAAAGCATTTGACGCCGACGGCGTCACCGTCATGCAGTTCAATGAACCTGCTTCGGGGCAGACCGTCTATCATCTTCACGTGCATGTCATCCCGCGCTTCGACAGCATCCCGCTGAAGCCACATACGGGCGCGATGGAGAATCCGGAAGTGCTGGCGCGGAACGCAGACAAGATCCGCGCCGCGCTGGGAAGCTGATTCCGCGCATCATTTCGCGGAGAGAACCGGCCGCTCGCGTGAGCCGTTCGATCGCGCTCGGGCGGGGGCGTTGCATCAGTCCTTAGGCAGAAGCCTCCCCGAGGGCCCGGGTGCTCGACTTCCTGAACGCGCCACCTCGACGACCCAATGAAAAAAGCCCCGTTTCCGGGGCTCTCTTCAACTTTTGTCAGGCTCAGTTCTTTCTGGGCAGTTGCGGCACGAGGCTGCGCTTGCCGCCGTCCTTGCCCTTGGGCTCGGGCTTCTGCGCCACGACCTTCTTTGCCGCAGCTTTCCTGGTCACGGCCTTGGATGGCTTCGGCGCGTCTTCCGGCTCTTCCTTCTTCGGCTTCACCGGCGCCTCGTCGGCGAGCGATTCGAGCTTGAGGCCGGTCTCGCCGGTTTCCTTCTTCTCGACGGTGACGCGCACCGTGCCGCCTTTCTTCAGCTTGCCGAACAGCACTTCGTCGGCCAGCGGTTTCTTGATGTGCTCCTGGATGACGCGGCCGAGCGGACGCGCGCCCATGCGTTCGTCATAGCCCTTGTCGGCGAGCCAGGCGATCGCGTCCGGCGACAGGTCGAAGGTGACGCCACGCTCGGAAAGCTGGGCTTCCAGCTGCATGACGAACTTCTGCACCACCTGATGGATGACCGGCACCGGCAGCGAGCCGAACGGAATGATCGCATCGAGACGGTTGCGGAATTCCGGCGTGAACAGCCGGTTGATCGCTTCGACATCGTCGCCTTCGCGCTTGGTCGAACCGAAACCGATCGCCGCGCGCTGCGCATCGGATGCGCCCGCATTGGTGGTCATGATCAGGATGACATTGCGGAAGTCGATCTGCTTGCCGTTGTGGTCGGTCAGCTTGCCGTGGTCCATCACCTGCAACAGGATGTTGAACAGGTCCGGATGCGCCTTTTCGACCTCGTCGAGCAGCAGCACGCAGTGCGGATGCTGGTCGACACCGTCGGTCAAAAGGCCGCCCTGGTCGAAGCCGACATAGCCGGGAGGCGCGCCGATCAGCCGCGAGACGGTGTGGCGTTCCATATATTCCGACATATCGAAACGGATCAGTTCGACACCGAGCGAGGCGGCCAACTGCTTGGCGACTTCGGTTTTACCGACGCCGGTCGGACCTGAGAACAGGTAGGAGCCGATCGGCTTCTCCGGTTCGCGCAGGCCGGCACGCGCCAGCTTGATCGCCGAGGTCAGCGCGGTGATGGCGGTGTCCTGGCCGTAGACGACGCGCTTGAGCTCGATGTCCAGGCCCTGCAGCACCTTCTCGTCATCGGCCGAAACCGTTTTCGGCGGGATGCGTGCCATGGTGGCGATCGTCGCTTCGATCTCCTTGATACCGATCGTCTTCTTGCGCTTGGCCTCCGGCACCAGCATCTGCGAGGCGCCGGTCTCGTCGATCACGTCGATCGCCTTGTCCGGCAGCTTGCGGTCGTTGATGTAGCGCGCCGACAGCTCCACCGAGGCCTTGATCGCCTCGTTGGTGAACTTCACCTTGTGGAATTCCTCATAATAAGGCTTCAGGCCCTTCATGATCTCGATGGCGTCCTCGATGGTCGGCTCGTTGACGTCGATCTTCTGGAAGCGCCGCACCAGCGCGCGGTCCTTCTCGAAGAACTGGCGGAACTCCTTGTAGGTGGTCGAACCGATGCAGCGGATCGCACCCGATGACAGAGCCGGCTTCAACAGGTTCGACGCATCCATGGCGCCGCCTGACGTAGCACCCGCACCGATCACCGTGTGGATCTCGTCGATGAACAGCACGGCGCCCGGATAGTCCTCGAGCTCCTTGACGACCTGCTTCAGCCGTTCCTCGAAGTCACCGCGATAGCGCGTGCCGGCCAAAAGCGTGCCCATGTCGAGCGCGAAGATGGTGGCATTGTGCAGGACTTCCGGCACGTCGCCCTCGACAATGCGCTTGGCCAGGCCTTCGGCGATCGCCGTCTTGCCGACGCCGGGATCACCGACATAGAGCGGGTTGTTCTTAGAGCGACGGCACAGCACCTGGATGGTGCGGTTGATCTCGCTCTCGCGGCCGATCAGCGGATCGATCTTGCCGGCCTTGGCCTTGTTGTTGAGGTTGACGCAATAGGCGGTCAGCGCGTCCTGCTGCTGCTTCTTCTTGCCGCCTTCCTCCTGGGGCTCGGCGCCGTTCTGGCCGCCCTGCTCGTCATCGGCGCCGCGCGGGGTGCGGCTCTCGGACGCGCCCGGACGCTTGGCGATGCCATGCGAGATGTAGTTGACCGCGTCGTAGCGGGTCATCTGCTGTTCCTGCAGGAAATAAGCGGCATGGCTTTCGCGCTCGGCGAAGATGGCGACGAGCACGTTGGCACCCGACACTTCCTCGCGGCCAGATGACTGCACATGGATCACCGCGCGCTGGATGACGCGCTGGAAACCGGCGGTCGGTTTGGAATCCTCATCGTAGCCGGTGACCAGATTGTCGAGCTCGGTGTCGATGTAGGTCAGAACGGTATGCTTCAGCTCGTCAAGATCGACGTTGCAGGCGCGCATGACGGCGGCCGCCTCGGTGTCGTCGATGAGCGCGAGCAGCAGGTGTTCAAGGGTTGCATATTCATGGTGCCGCTCGTTGGCGAGCGTCAGCGCTTGATGAAGCGCCTTTTCCAGGCCTTGGGAGAAAGCCGGCATGTTACCTCACTTCTTCTCCATCACGCATTGCAGCGGATGCTGATTCTGTCGGGCGAAATCCATGACCTGAGACACTTTGGTCTCGGCCACCTCGAATGTATAGACCCCGCACTCGCCCACTCCATGATTGTGAACATGAAGCATGATGCGTGTGGCAGCTTCGCGGTCCTTCTGGAAAAAACGCTCCAGCACGTGAACCACGAACTCCATCGGAGTGTAGTCGTCGTTGAGGATGAGGACCCGGTAAAGGCTGGGCTTCTTGGTCTTGGTTTTGGTGCGCGTGATGACAGCCGTCCCGCGGCCGGCCTCATTGCCGTCGCCGCCGCCGTTTTGCATCCGCGCCACTCGTCTCGTGGCAGTCAAACCGATCGTCACGTATTCCTGCCTCTTCGAATCCTCATGCGAGTTTCACATGTAGGTGTTCGATGGACGATTTTAAGCCCTTCTGGTTAGCTGACAATATGGCTAGGTGACCAACTTGGCGGAATTTCGCGATCGTGAAGCATTGACATGAAAAAACCCGGCCGCGTTTCCACGACCGGGTTTTGTCCCGCGCCCAAAGGGCCGGATCTGGAATTCTCGGGCGAAAATTATTTCGCCTTGGCAACGATCGATTCGAACGGCTTGTAGGCTTCCTTGGCGAGTTCGGCATAGAGGTCGCCAATCTTGGTGGCCTCGGCAACGAACGCCTCGTAGGACTGCTTGGCATAGTCGGATTGAATCTCGATCGCCTTGTCCAGCGACTTGGCCGAGAACAGCTTCTCGACCGCAGCGCTGCCGGCTTCGAGGCTCTTCTTGGTGTATTCGCCGGCCTCGGTGGCGATCGCCTGCGCGCCCTTGGACAAAGAGGCGAAGCTCTTCAATCCGGTGTCAGTGAACTCCTTGCCGTATTTGCTGAAGTCCTCATAGGTCTGGGTCATTTCGTACTCTCCCTGGACGGTTGACGCGCCCTGCCCCGAGCGCCGTTGTGCAATGCATAATATATATTGTGCGACGCACAAAAGTCAAGAATTCAGGGGCTCGCGGCCGCGCTGGCGGCGGCAATGGCTAAAATTCAAATAAAGGAAGGCTCAAACCGCCAGAAAATGGTGAACGCGGCGGTTACCATAAACGGATTGGTAACGCTGCCCCGCTAGCTTGGCCGGAAGTGAGGCAGGATCCCTTTGCCGCCTCCAACGCAACGAGAAATTCAAAGGAACTACCAGTGCGTCAGGCGTTGTCGGGCATCGTTTCCAAATCCGCGTCCCCTCTCAAAACGATCATGATCCTCGCCATGGCGATGACATTCGTCGTCGCGGGTGCCGCCTCGTCGTTCGCGGCAAAATCGGCAGCCATCGTCGTCGACGCCAAGACCGGCAAAGTGCTCTACTCGGCCAATGCCGATGGCCGGCGCTATCCTGCCTCGCTGACCAAGATGATGACGCTCTATCTGACCTTCGAAGCGATGGCGAAGGGCAAGATCAGCAGAAACACGCCAGTCGTGTTTTCAGCCCATGCATCCGCCGAGGCGCCGACCAAACTCGGCGTGAAGCCGGGCGGATCGGTCGCGGTCGAGACCGCGATCCTGTCGATAGTCACGAAGTCGGCCAACGACTCGGCGACCGCGCTCGGCGAGATGCTCGGCGGCAACGAAACCAATTTCGCCCGCATGATGACGGCAAAGGCACGGCAGCTCGGCATGAACGGCACCGTCTTCCGCAACGCCAACGGCCTGCCCGACCCGGGGCAGTTCACCACCGCGCGCGACATGGCCACGCTCGGCATCGCGCTCAGGGAACATTTTCCTCAGTACTACGGCTATTTCGCGCAGCGCTCCTTTCTCTATGGTCGCCAGCGCATCAATGGGCACAATCGCCTGCTCGGACGCATCAAGGGCGTCGACGGCATCAAGACCGGCTATACCCGCGCCTCCGGCTTCAATCTCGTCTCGTCCGTATCTGACGGCAACCGCCGCCTTGTCGCCGTTGTCATGGGCGGTACCTCGGGCGGCAGCCGCGACAACCAGATGGCTGGTCTGATCAACGCCTATTTGCCGAGGGCATCGACCCGCGGTGGCGGCGATCTGGTCGCCAAGGCGGACAGCAATCCCATCAACGCACTTGAGAAGGTTCTCCTGCCCAAGCATGACGCTCCGACCCCGGACGAAAAGCCGGTGGCCGTGGCGGAAGCCGATACGTCCGTCGCGGACGACGCGACCGTTGCCCAGGGCGACAGCGAGGACGAGGATACAGCCGAGGCAGAGGCACCCAAGCTGGTTGTCCCGGCAAAGAAAGTGAAGACGGTCATCGTCTCCGCCCCCAAGGTCGCCACCGCACAGGTCGTGGCTGCCTATGCAGAACCGGCCCCGGCCGTTGATCCGGTTAACACCGCGTCGGTTCCGTCAGGCTGGGCCATCCAGGTCGCTTCCTCGCCGAAGCAGTCCGAAGCTCAGGCTTTCCTCGACAACACAACCAAGCAGGCTCCCAAGGTGCTGGCCGACGCTTCCGGCTTCACTGTCGCTTTCGACAAGGACGGCGTCACCTACTACCGCGCCCGTTTCGGCGGCTTTGGGTCGAAGGATGCCGCGTGGAAGGCCTGCACCGCTTTGAAGAAGAAGAAAATCGAGTGCTACGCCGTCCAGCAATAGGACCGCGTGAAAGATATCTCCCGGAAAAATTTTGCGTCGAAGGAGACTAGTTGTGATTGGAGAGCAAGACGTCCTTGGCTTCGTTAATCCGCGCCGCCAGGAAAGACGTGCCGCCGATATCGGGGTGCAGGCGCTGCATCAGGCGGCGGTGCGCCTTGCGGACATCCGCCGCGGCGGCCCCCGCTTCAAGACCAAGGACCTTGTAGGCCTCCTCCTTAGTCATGGCGCCCGGACTTGGCGCAACACCCAGCCCTTCGCCACCGTTCGTCTCAGCGTGTTTGCGCCAGACGGGAAATCTGCCGTCAAGATACGTCTCTAGCAACTGCCGGCTCTCCGGATCGCCGGAGAGCTCGCGGTAGAGATGCTGCAATTCCGCAAGGGTCATCGAGCCGAGCATCTTGCCATCGTGGCGGCCGGCCAGAACTAGCCCTTCAAGGCCGCCCGTATTGTGATCGAGTTCCATCTCGAGTGCCGCTGTCCGCACGGTTGAGCGTTTTCCAGCAAGCGGCCTGGCATTTGGCCGGCCCGTACGCGTGGCGCCGTACCAGGCGATTGCCACGAACAGGATAATGCCGCCGATGGCTTGACGCCCGACCACGAGTACGGCGCCACCGACCAGCGCCAGCAGGATCGGCCCCAAGGTTCTCATCCCGCTTGCGAGTTGCGCCGGATCCGCGCGGAGAAAGGCCGTGGCTACCCCCAGGAGCACCAGCAACAACGCGACCACAACGATAATTGCGCCTAACATTTCCCATCGCCCCGCAGGTATCCTGTCCGCCTGGACAGCCGCGTGATGTCCTTCAACACTTTTTCTGCGCCAGAATCATGGCCTTTACCCGGGCTGGAAGAGGACCATCGTGCGAACTGGTTCCGCAACGCCGCGGCCTGTGTGGACTTCGACGGTTCTTCATCGCGCATGGATTTGAAGATGTGGCGTTGTCCCCTCGCTTGCAAGTCCAGCACGAGGCAAGATTGAGGGCCAGAAAATGTCTAAAGCACGTCGCGTCGAAACGGACCTATGCGACGCGCTTCAGAGGCTTTGTTATGCATGTCGTTCGCCCAAAACCGAGGTCACTTTTGGGCGACATGCGTTAGAGCAAGCCGAGTTCGGCCAGCTCGCGCCTGAGTTTCGGCGGCATCTCGACCAATCCCGCCTTGCCCTTGCCGAGATCGGCCGGAGCGTCCGCTGGCTTCAGATAGCGCCAGCCCTGGAAGGCGCGGCGCGGCTGCCAGTCGGTGCGCACCACCTCGGGATCGAGCATCAAATGGCAGCGGCCGATGCCCTCGTCATCGATGAACGGCCGTATCTCCGTGATCAATTGGCGGCATTGCACGCTGCCCTTGATCACCCAGTAGAGCGAGCCGCCATCGGTGACCTCGGCGCCACGTGTCGGCATCATGCGGGTGGTGTGCCAGTGTTCGGCTGGTTCACCGGCACGGCGGCGCTCGTCAAGACGGAAGGCGATCCACTCTTCGAGATCCTCGACACTGTCGCAGCCGACGCAAAGCTTTAGGAGATTGAGAGCCATTCGCTAAGGTTAGTTCGGGGCGCCGAGACGTCAACGGCCTGACGGACTTCTCCACAGTGCCGGTTTGGGCCAGCCCTCAACACTCCACGACATTGACCGCAAGCCCGCCAAGGCTGGTTTCCTTGTACTTTTCATTCATATCGAGGCCGGTCTGGCGCATGGTCTCGATCGCGGCATCGAGCGGCACGAAATGCACGCCGTCGCCTTTGATGGCCAGTGACGCGGCCGTCACCGCCTTGACGGCACCCAGAGCGTTGCGCTCTATACATGGCACCTGGACCAGCCCGCCGACCGGGTCGCAGGTCATGCCGAGATGATGTTCGAGCGCGATCTCTGCGGCATTCTCGACCTGTTCGGGCGTGCCGCCCATGACGGCGCACAGCCCGGCGGCGGCCATCGCCGAGGCTGAGCCCACCTCGCCCTGGCAGCCGACTTCGGCGCCGGAGATCGACGCATTGGACTTGATGATGCCGCCGACAGCCGCTGCCGTCAGCAGGAAGTCGCGGATGCTCGGCTGGTCGGCCTCGGGATGGAAATGCAGCCAGTAGCGCAGCACCGCCGGCAGCGTGCCGGCCGCTCCGTTGGTCGGCGCGGTGACGACACGCCCGCCGGCGGCATTCTCCTCGTTGACGGCCATCGCATAGATCGACAGCCAGTCATTGGCGAGCAGCGGGTTCGGCCGGTTCTGCTGCCACTGCTCCTGCAGCTTGTCATGCAGCTGCCTGGCACGCCGCCGCACCTTCAGCCCACCCGGCATGATGCCGTCCTGCGACAGGCCGCGGTCGATGCAGCCCTTCATCGCATCCCAGATGGCATCCAGGCCGGTGTCGAGCGCCTCGCGCGACATCTGCGTTTCCTCATTGGTGCGCTTCATGTCGGCGATGGAAAGGCCGCTCTTGGCCGCCATCTTCAGCATCTCGACCGCGTTCTTGAAGGGATACGGCACCTTCTTGCTCTCGGTCGTGACCGAGCCTTTTGCCTTCATCCGCTGCAGCTCTTCTTCCGAAACCACGAAGCCACCGCCAATCGAATAGTAGATGCGCTTGAGCAGCAACCGGCCGCCGGCGTCGTAGGCGTAGAACGCCATGCCGTTGGCATGACCGGTGAGCGGCGTCTTGCGGTCGAGCACCAGATCGGCGGCCGGGTCAAAATGGTAGGATGGGTGGCCGGGCGGTGAAACCAGCTTGTCGGCGGTGATGCGGCTGATGATGCCGTCGGCCTGGTCGGGGTCGACCGTTTGCGGCGTCTGGCCGGCAAGGCCGAGAATGACGGCACGGTCGCTGCCATGGCCGATGCCGGTATAGGCGAGCGAGCCATGCAGGCTGGCGCCGATGCGGTCGACCTTGGCACCGGCGGGCCGCGGCCAGTCGTCGCCCGCGACCTCGTCGAGGAAGCGGCGCGCAGCCGTCATCGGCCCCATCGTGTGCGAGCTCGAGGGGCCGATGCCGATCTTGAACAGGTCGAAAACCGAAAGGAACACGCTGTCTCCTGGATCATGTCGAGGACTACATATAGGAATTCCCGAGATGTTTCCGCTCTTTTGACAATCGCGGCGCAGCACCTGCCGACCTTGTTTGCTCCGGCAGCGACATTGATTGCCCGACGCTGCATGCGGCGATCGAAGCGATCAAGATGTGATAAATTCACCCTATGGGCGATTCCTCCTATCTTTCGACGGCCGATCTCGCGGCGCTGGGCTTTTTCCTCCTCGCATGGGTGCTGCACACGCTTGCTTCCGATGGCAAGCTGGTTAGCCGCATGTCGCTGACGACTGCCATGAATGCCCAACGCGAAGCCTGGATGCGCACCATGGCCGAGCGTGAGATCCGCATCGTCGACACCGCCATCATGAGCGGCCTGCAGCAGGGAACCGCCTTCTTCGCCTCCAGTTCACTGATCGCGCTCGGCGGCTGTTTCGCCCTGCTTGGCGCGTCCGACCGGGTGCTTGAGGTGCTGAGCACCCTGCCCCTGGGCGGCGCGCCGTCGCGCTCGGCCTTTCAGATCAAGGTGCTGGGACTGGTGCTGATCCTGGCCTTTGCCTTCTTCAAATTCGGCTGGGCCTACAGGCTGTTCAATTACTGCTCGATCCTGATTGGCGCCGTGCCGATCCCACATGGCGAAGCCTCGCGCAATCCCGTCACGCAAACGGCTGTGTGGCGCGCGACGCAAATGAATATGCTGGCCGGCAAGCATTTCAATTCGGGCTTGCGCGGCGTGTTCTTCTCGATCGGCTATCTCGGCTGGTTCGTGGATCCGGTGGTGTTCGTGCTGTCGACGCTTCTGCTGCTGGCCGTCCTGATACGGCGCCAGTTCTTCTCGGCGGCGCGGCGCGCCGTGATCGGTCAGCCGCCCGGCGCCGGAAACGGCTGATCGATACGCCCGGAAAGCCAATAGGCGAAAAGTCCGATCCACTCGCGGACGGCCATGGTCGTGTTCTGCACTGAATCGGCCGCATTGTCGCGAAACAGCCCGATGCCTTCCCGACCGGAGGTGCGATAGTCGACCGGCCAGGGAACGGTTGAAAAACCGGCCTTGTCGAACAGCGCCTTGGCGCGTGGCATGTGAAAGGCTGATGTCACCAGTAGCCATGTCTCGCCCGGTTTGGGTTTGACCAGTTCGTGGCTGAAGACCGCATTCTCGTAGGTGTTGCGGGATTTGTCTTCGAGGATCAGCCGATCGGCCGGGACACCCAGCGCCTCGAGCAGGCGCGGAGCGGTGTCGGCATCACCTTCGCCGTCGAAGAACAGTGAGCCGTTTCCACCGGAGACGACCACCTTTGCCTGCGGGAAACGCCGGGCGAGGATTGCGGTCTCGACCATGCGATCGCCGCTGCTGTTCAATTCATAGCCGCCACGCGCGAGGTTGATGGCGCCCTCGAAGCCGCCGCCGAGCACGACGATGCCGTCTACCTTCTCCGGCAGCGGCGGCTTGGGAAAGCGTTCCTCCAGCGGATTGAGCATCATGGCGCCGAGCGACGTCCAGGCCGACAGCGCAAGGATCAGAAACGCCAGCACGCTGCCGGTGACGGCAAGTCGCCGCCGGCCGATCGTCCCGGTGATCAGCCCCGCCAAAAGCAGGAAGATCGTCAGGTTGAGCGGCTGGATGAAGAACCAGAAGATCTTGGAAAGATAGTAGAACATCGCTCAACCCCTTACGGCATCAAGGGCTCTGCAATGCTTTGGTTTTGCGCATGATTCTCTCCGAAAATCGATCGCGATTTTCGGTATCATGCGTCAGGCGAGCGATACCCTTACCACCACTTCTCCGGCTGGAATGAGCCGGCCGCCTGCTCGATGACGGCCGCGGTCTGGAACAATGTCTCTTCCTCGAACGGCCTGCCGATCAGTTGCAGGCCGAGCGGCAATCCCTTGGGATCGAGGCCGGCGGGCACGGCAATGCCCGGCAGGCCGGCCATGTTCACGGTGACCGTGAAAATGTCGTTGAGATACATCTTGACCGGATCGGCGGCCATGTCCTCGTCGGCGATGCCAAAGGCGGCGGACGGTGTAGCCGGTGTCAGGATGACATCGACACCGGCGGCGAAGACGTTTTCGAAGTCGCGCTTGATCAGATTGCGCACCTTCTGAGCCTGCAGATAGTAGGCGTCGTAGTAGCCGGCCGACAGCACATAGGTACCGATCATGATGCGGCGCTTGACCTCGCGGCCGAAGCCGGCGGCGCGGGTCTTCTCGTACATCTCAACGATGTCCTTGCCCGGCACGCGCAAGCCGTAGCGGACGCCGTCATAGCGGGCGAGGTTGGAAGAAGCCTCGGCCGGCGCCACGATGTAATAGGCCGGAAGCGCATACTTGGTGTGCGGCAGGGAGATGTCGACGATCTCGGCACCGGCATCCCTGAGCCAGGCAATACCCTTCTGCCACAGCGCCTCGATCTCCTCCGGCATGCCGTCGACGCGGTATTCCTTGGGAATGCCGACCTTCATGCCCTTGATCGGCTTGCCGATCGCAGCCTCATAGTCCGGCACCGGCCGGTCGACGGACGTCGTGTCCTTCGGATCGACCGAGGCCATCGACTTGAGCAGGATCGCGGCGTCGCGCACGTCGCGAGCGATCGGCCCGGCCTGGTCGAGCGACGAGGCAAAGGCGACGATGCCCCAGCGCGAGCAGCGGCCATAGGTCGGCTTGATTCCGACCGTGCCGGTGAAGGCGGCCGGCTGGCGGATCGAACCGCCGGTGTCGGTCGCTGTCGCACCGGCACACAGGAAGGCTGACACAGCGGTCGCCGAACCGCCGGAAGAGCCGCCCGGTACCAGCTGTGCATTGTCGAGGCTGCGCTGGGTTTTCGTGCCGCCGGCCGAAACGAAGCCGCCGTCACCCTGATGTGTCGTCGGCATCACCACCGTATCGAGGCACGAACGCCGCCACGGGTTGATGACCGGGCCATAATAGGAGGTCTCGTTGGACGAGCCCATGGCGAATTCGTCCATGTTGAGCTTGCCCAGCATGACCGCGCCGTCGGCCCACAGATTGGATGTGACAGTCGATTCATAGCGCGGCTTGAAGCCGTCGAGCACGTGGCTGCAAGCCTGGGTATGGACGCCTTCGGTGCCGAACAGGTCCTTGATCCCGAGCGGAATGCCTTCCAGCGCACCGCCCTCGCCCTTGAGCAGCCTGGCGTCCGACGTCTTGGCCATGTCGCGCGCCTTGTCGCCGGTCACCGCGACATAGGCGTTGAGCGTCGGATTGGCGCGATCGATCGCCAAGAGATAGGCCTCGGTGATCTCGGTCGCGGTGATCTCCTTGGCGCGCAGCTTGGCGCGGGCCTGCGAAATCGTCAGATGGGTCAGGTCGCTCATCAAAGGCTCTTTTCGTAAAACACCGACCATTCGGAATCGGGATAATCCAGCACCGGGCCGCAACGCGAGAAGCCGGCACGTTCATAGACGGTCCAGGCGGCGGGATGGCGATCGCCGGTCTCCAGCACCAGCCGCTTGAGCCCTTCACCGCGCGCCAAGGCTTCAACGCGTTCCACAATCCTGGCACCGATCCGCCGACCGCGATGCGACGGCCTGATATACATGCGTTTGACCTCGCCAATGGCGCCGCCATGGCGCTTCAGCGCTCCACAACCAATGGCGGTGCCGTTGTCGCGGGCGATGAACACGGTCGTGTCATGGCCCGCCATCTGCTCGACCGTCAGATGGTAGCAATGCTCCGGCGGCGTCAATTCGAGCAAGGTTTCGTTGAGTTGCCTGACCAGGTCGCGCACGTCATCCTGCAGCGGCGTCTCGATGGCGATCTCGATTGCCATCGGCGCCTTACTCCACGACCTTCGGCACGAGGAAGAAATTCTCGTCGGTGGCCGGTGCATTGGCGACAATGTCGGCCGCCTTGTTGCCGTCGGTGACGACGTCCCCGCGCTTCTTCATCTCCATCGGCGTCACCGAGGTCATTGGTTCGACGCCGGAAACATCGACCTCGTTCAACTGCTCGACGAAGCCCAGTATGGCGTTCAACTCGCCGGTCATGCGCTCGGCATCTTCCTCGCTCACTGCGATGCGGGCGAGATGCGCGACGCGCTTCACTGTCTTGACATCAACGGACATGTATTCGCCTCGGGAAAAACCAGTCCGCGCTATAGCGGCGCGGCGCGCGGCGCGCAACATGCGCCGGCCGACAATCGGGCAAACAGCTTCATGGCAGGTCAACGCCTTCGCACAGATAATAGCTGCCGCTGTTACCGCTCGCCTCGCTCTCATCGTCGATGGGCCGGACCGAGACGAGATCGAGCTGCGTCGGGCTGATCCGCGTCACCGACAGGACATCGGGAAAGACATAGCCCGGTTCCTGGCAGATGGCGGTCACCGCCCAGCTCGGCGAGCGCGTCGCCTTGCTGACCTGCACGAACTCGCAATTGTATTCCACGCCTTGCAGGCCATTCTTCGAAAGCACGGTGTTGCCGGCATCGACAAGCGTCTGCAGCGTGTCCTTTTTAGCCTGCACGCAAAGTTCCTCGGACTGGAGATAGACGCCTTCGATGAAATCATCCGCGGCGAGCGCGGGCGACGCCGCGACAAACATCGACACGCAAAGAGATCGCCCCAACGCCATGGATTTGTTCCGCTTTGGTTGTTTTTAGATGGTAATCGTTTCCCCGATCTTCGGCAATGCGACCTTGACGCCGGAACCTTCCATGCCGGCTTCGAACTTCTCAGGCGTCGGATCGATCATCGGAAACGTGCCGAAATGGCAAGGGATAACCGTGTCGAACTTGAAGAAGCGGCGGCAGGCAAGGGCTGCCACCGCGCCGCCCATGGTGAAGCGGTCGCCGATCGGAACTATACCGATCTTCGGCTCGTGCAGCTCGTTGATCAGCACCATGTCGGAAAAGATGTCGGTATCGCCCATGTGGTAGAGCGTCTTGTCTTCCGGGAAATGCAGAACCAGCCCACCCGGATTGCCGAGATAGACGTTCTTGCCACCCTCTTCGCCAAACGAGGAAGAGTGCAGCGCCTGGACGAAGGTGGTGGTGAAGCCGCCGCAATCGACCGTGCCGCCGATATTGCCGGGATTGATCTTCTTGTCGCTGACGCCCTTGCCGACCAGGTACATGCAGATCTCGAAATTGGCGACCAGTTGGGCGCCGCTCTTGCCAAGCACTTCCAGCGCGCCGCTGATGTGGTCGCTATGCCCGTGTGTCAAAAGAACATGCGTGATCCCTTCGGCCGGCCCTTCCCAATCGCCCGTCCAGGATGGGTTGCCGATCAGATAAGGGTCGATCAGGATTTTCGCGACACCGGTTTCGATGCGGAAGGCCGAGTGGCCGTACCAGGTCAGTTTCATGAATGCATTTCCTCGATTTTTGCCGAGCCAGACGATAGAACGCCGATAGCCCAGATATCAAAGGGTATAGTGTCCGCCGCGCATCCGAAAAGACGCGTGGCGCCGAAAAGACGAGGAAAACCGTTGGCTGTCATCACGATTGAGCAATTGCCGGCACGGCTCGCCCATGGCAAGACCTTGGCGGGGCTCGATCTCGGCGACAAGACGATCGGCGTCGCTGTTTCAGACCGGGGTTTCTCCTTCGCTCATCCACGCCCGGTCATCCTCAGAAAGAAATTCTCGCTCGATGCCGCCGTCCTTTTGGCGTTGCTAGAGAAGGAGAATGTTGGTGCGGTGGCGATCGGGCTGCCGATCAACATGGACGGGTCGGAAGGCCCACGCGCACAGAAATCGCGCGCCTTCGTGCGCAACATGGCGCAGCTGAGTGACCTGCCCTTCGTGTTCTGGGATGAGCGGCTGTCGACGGTCGCGGCCGAACGGACGCTGATCGAAATGGACTTCTCGCGCGCCAAACGCGCCGGCAAGATCGATTCGGCGGCAGCCGCCTTTATTCTGCAGGGAGTTTTGGACCGGCTTCAGTCGCTCGATGCAGCCGATCGAAGGGAACCTGAACCACCGACCTCTGCCTGATCCAGCCGATGATTTCACTGCGGCGGCGAAACGCCCACAGCGCCATAAGCAGAAAACCGTCGAAGATGCAGGTCTTGGCCACCATACCGGGGATGATCGCTGGATCGATACCGAGTATCTGACCATAGAGCTGGAAGAAGAAGTCGTGCATCTGCCGGCTGAGCATGACGTAGCCGAAATTCATGTCGTTGGCCGACAGATAGAACCAGCCCCAGAACAGCGCCATCGGGCCCGCCCACAACGCGAAGATGTAGCGCATCAGCGACCTCCCTTGCCGTTCGAGCCGGTCCGGCCCGATATCAGGGAGAGCAGTGAATTATGCGCCGCGGCCTTCGCCATGCTGTGCGCCGTGGCGTGGAATTCGTCCTCATCCAACGCAGCTACCGAACGCCGTTCGGCGAGCATCGCGACATAGGAAGCCAGAAGTGCGGCCAGTTGCACGGCCACAACCATGAACAGACCGTTGATGCCTTGGGCCGCGCCGCCGATCAGGATCATCGACATCACGCCGGAAGCTGAAATAAAGGCGATGCGAATGACGCTGTCGGCGCCCGGGCTGGACGCGTCGTTGATCAGCGTATCGACAAAGGCCCAGAAGAACAGCACCGCCACGACCAGCAACGCGGTCGCCAGCGGAGCGACCACGACGATATTCTCGAGATTGATCAATCGGGCGCTCTCGACGGCCACCCCGAGTACCCCAAGAGCCGCCGCCACACCTCGATTTCCATCGATACAGATCAGCGCGAGCAGGCCGAAAACGATCGCCCAGTGCACGGACAGAAAGGAGGTCAATACGTGTCGCATCGTGATTCCTGCTTCGACAGGAATGACAGTGGGCTTTGCGGTGCGCTGCCGCAATGGAAACCATTTGTTAAGGTTAACGGCGGCTGGGCCGATGAAGATTCCGGCAACGCCCTCGGATGATGAGTGGCATCGCCGTCAATTCACCGGCGGATATAGCGTATCGATGATCATGCGCGCATCGTGACGAGAATCGAGCATACCGTAGGTATTGCGCCACTGGCCCGCGAGCCGCGTCTCGACGAAAGCGTCGGCGATCCGCCCTGCCCCCAGCCGGCGCAACTCGGCCGCCGCCGCCGACAGCGCAAGCTGTTCCGTCAGCAGCCGGGCCGAGCCCTCGTCGGTCGAAGCGACCTGCATGGCCGCCTTCAGAACACCGACCGTGCCGCGTCCGCCGGCACCGAGGTCGCGGTCGATGCCGCCCAGCACCTCCTCGAAAAGGCCCGGGGCGCGGCCAAGCACGCGCAGCACATCGAGCGCCATGACGTTGCCCGATCCTTCCCAGATCGCGTTGACAGGTGCTTCGCGGTAATAGCGCGCGAGCGGAGCTTCCTCGACATAGCCATTGCCGCCAAGGCACTCCATCGCCTCATAAAGCAGCGGCGGCGCGATCTTGCAGACCCAGTATTTGACGACCGGCGTCATGGCGCGGGCGAACGCCGCCTCGCCGCGATCGCTCGCCGCCTCGTCGAAGGAACGCGCCAGCCGGAACGAGAGCGCGGTCGCCGCGGCGACATCGAGCGCCATGTCGGCCAGCACCCGCTGCATAAGCGGTTGCTCGATCAGGTTGGTCCCGAACACCTGGCGATGACGAGCATGATGGATCGCTTCGGCCAGCCCCGCCCGCATGATCGCCGAAGACGCCACCGCGCAGTCGAGCCGGGTCAGCGTCACCATGTCCATGATCGTCTTGACGCCGGCGCCGGGCTCGCCGACCATCTCGCCGATGGCGTTGACGAACTCGACCTCGGAAGACGCGTTGGAGCGGTTGCCGAGCTTGTCCTTCAGCCGCTGGAAGCGAAAGCCATTGCCCGACCCATCGCCGAGCACGCGCGGCACCAGGAAGCACGACAGCCCCTCCGGCGCTTGCGCCAGCACCAGGAAGGCATCCGACATCGGCGCCGACATGAACCATTTGTGTCCCGTCAGGCGGTAGAACCCACTTCCGACGCGTTCCGCCCTGGTCACATTGGCCCGCACATCCGTGCCGCCCTGTTTCTCGGTCATGCCCATGCCGAGCGTCAGCCCGGTCTTCTCGACCGGCGGCTTTTGGCTCTGGTCGTATTTGCGCGTCGTTACGCGCGGCGCCCATTCGCGAAACAGTTTTGGACTGGCCATCAGCGCCGCCAGCGAGGCGCTGGTCATGGTGATGGGGCAGAGGTGTCCGGTCTCGAGCTCGGCGGTCAGGTAGAAACGGGCGGCCCGCACCTGATGGCGGCGGCCAATCTCGGCGTCGCCATTTTCCCAGACTGAAGAGTGCAGGCCATTGGCCACCGAACGGCGCATCAAGGCGTGGTAGGCGGGATGGAATTCGACCAGGTCGATGCGCCGCCCCTGGCGATCATGGGTCCTGAGTTTCGGTGTCTCGACATTGGCGAGGCGCGCCAGTTCCTGGGCTTCTTGCGTGAGCACGAAACGGCCAAGCCCGTCGAGATCCTTGCGCACCGGATCCGAAAAGCGCTCGGCAAGCTGGATCAGCAACGGATCGCCTCGCCAGGCGTTGCCGCCCGTCAGCGGCGGCGGCTGGTTCGTCACGTCGTCGGTCACGCCCAATCCTTCTAGAAAGGCCCTATCGTTGGATAGCCTCGAATCCGAGGCCATCGGCTAGATATAGCCCAAGCGTTGCCGCGCGCGCGACGAAAATACCGGGGAGAACGGCGTCAATCCAAAGCGGGTGCTTGCGGGCGCGAAATCCGCACCCTATAGCAGCCCCTTGAGATGACCGACGCTTCGTCCCTGCCATTCTATCCTCACCGCCATCTTCTGGGCATCAGCGATCTTTCGCCCGCCGACATCGAGTTGTTGCTCGACAGGGCGGATCGGGCGGTCGCGATCTCGCGGCAGTCCGAGAAAAAGACCTCGACGCTGCGCGGCCGCACCCAGATCAACCTCTTCTACGAAGCCTCGACCCGCACGCAGTCGTCCTTCGAACTGGCCGGAAAACGGCTCGGCGCCGACGTCATGAACATGTCGGTGGCGAGCTCTTCCGTGAAAAAGGGCGAAACGCTCATCGACACCGCGATGACACTGAACGCCATGCGGCCCGATATATTGATCATCCGCCATCAGTCGGCGGGCGCGGCGGCCCTTCTGGCGCAGAAGGTCGGCTGCTCGGTGGTCAATGCCGGTGATGGCGCGCATGAACACCCGACACAGGCGCTGCTCGACGCGCTCACCGTCCGCCGCGCCAAGGGTCCGCTGTCGAAGCTGATCGTGGCGATCTGCGGCGACATCCTGCATTCGCGCGTGGCGCGCTCCAACATCATGCTGCTCAACGCACTCGGCGCACAGGTCCGCGTGGTGGCGCCCTCGACGCTGTTGCCCTCGGGCATCGACAGGATGGGCGTCATCGTCTGCCGCTCGATGGCGGAAGGCCTCAAGGACGCGGATGTGGTGATGATGTTGCGCTTGCAGCGCGAGCGCATGGAGGGCGCCTTCGTGCCGTCGGTGCGCGAATATTTCCGTTATTTCGGCCTGGATGCCGAGAAGCTGAAAGCGGCCAAGGACGACGCGCTGGTCATGCATCCCGGCCCGATGAACCGAGGTGTCGAGATCGCCTCCGAAATCGCCGACGGCCCGCAAAGCGTCATCCAGGAGCAGGTGGAAATGGGTGTCGCCGTGCGCATGGCGGTGATGGAAGCGCTGCTCGATCCCCGTCGTAATCAAGAGGGCCGCAATCAAGGGGGCCGCGGCGCATGAGCATCACGGTCTTTGAACGTGCCCGCATCGTCGACCCTTCGCGCGGCATCGACGAAGTCGGCTCGGTCATAATCGATGGCAAGAAAATCGTTGCCGCTGGCAAGGCAGCGCTGAACCAGGGCGTCCCCGACGGCGCCACGGCAATCAACTGCGTCGGCAAGGCGATCATGCCAGGTTTGATCGATGGCCGCGTCTTCATCGGAGAGCCGGGCGGCGAGCATCGCGAAACCATCGCTTCGGCGAGTGTCGCCGCGGCCGCGGGCGGGGTGACGTCGATCGTCATGATGCCCGATACCGACCCGGTGATCGACAATGTGGCGCTGGTCGAATTCGTGCTGCGCACCGCCAAGGATACGGCCGTCGTCAACATCTTTCCGGCCGCCGCCATCACCAAGGGCCTCCACGGGCGCGAGATGACGGAGTTCGGCCTGCTGCGCGAGGCGGGTGCGGTCGCCTTCACCGATGGGCGGCATACCATATCGAGCGCGCTGGTGATGCGCCGCGCGCTGACCTACGCGCGCGATTTCGGCGCCACCATCGTCCATGAAACGCAGGATGCCGACCTTGGGTCCTCGGGCGTCATGAATGAAGGCCTGTATGCCAGTTGGCTCGGTCTTTCCGGCATTCCCCGTGAAGCCGAATCCATCCCGCTCGAGCGGGACCTCGCGCTGGCGCGGCTGACGCGCGGTTCGTACCACGCCGCGAAGATCTCAACGGCAATGGCGGCAAGCGCCATGGCGCGGGCGAAGGCTGACGGCGCGGCCGTGACATCGGGCGTATCGATCCACAATCTGTCGCTCAATGAAAACGACGTCGGCGAGTACCGCACCTTCTTCCGCCTGACGCCGCCGCTGCGCGCCGAGGAAGACCGGCTGGCTATGATCGAGGCGGTGAAGGACGGAACGATCGATGTCATCGTCTCTTCGCATGATCCGCAGGATGTCGACACCAAGCGGCTGCCCTTCGCTGACGCCGCTGCCGGCGCCATCGGCCTCGAAACCCTGCTTGGGGCGGCCTTGCGGCTCTACCACAATGGCGACGTGCCTTTGCTCAGGCTGATCGAAACCTTGTCCACCGCGCCGGCGAGGCTGTTTGGATTGCCCGGCGGCACACTGAAGCCGGGCGCGGTAGCCGATCTCGCGCTCGTCGATCTGGATGAACCCTGGATTGTCAGTGAAAGCGGCATCCGCTCGCGCTCGAAAAACACCTGCTTCGAAGGCGCACGACTGCAAGGCAAGGTCTTGCAAACGCTGGTGGCGGGCCGCACAGTATTTTCTGCCTGAGCCGGCGGCAACCATGCCACATCGAGCATGGTTGTGGACAATGCGGGGGAAACAATGACTTACGGCCTGATCCTGGCGTTGGTGTTCGGTTATCTGCTGGGCTCAATTCCGTTTGGCCTGCTGCTCACCCGCGCGGCCGGCCTTGGTGACGTACGCAAGATCGGCTCCGGCAATATCGGCGCCACCAATGTGCTGCGCACCGGCAACAAGGGCCTCGCCGCCGCGACCTTGCTGCTCGATGCGCTGAAAGGCACGGCCGCCGTGCTGATAGCAGGCCATTTCGCGCCTGAGACGGCGGTCTGGGCTGGCTTTGGCGCCTTTCTGGGCCACCTGTTTCCGGCATGGCTGAGGTTTAAAGGGGGCAAGGGCGTCGCGACCTATCTCGGTGTGCTGGTCGGCCTTGCCTGGCAGGTGGCGTTGATCTTCGCCATTGTCTGGCTGGTGATGGCTTTTCTGTTCCGCTTCTCCTCGCTGGCAGCGCTGGCTGCGGCCGTCGTCGTCCCGATCGCCCTGTATTTCATGAGCACACCGCGGATTGCAGTGCTGTTCGTGGTCATGAGCATCATTGTCTTCATCAAACACTGGGAAAACATTTCGCGGCTGATTGCCGGCACCGAAGGCAAGATCGGAGCCAAGGGGTGAGCGAACCGGCCGCCGGGCCGCGTCTCACCGATCGCCAGCGGCTAAGCTGGCTGCGGCTGATCCGCACCCAGAATGTCGGCCCGGCCTCTTTTCGCGACCTGATCAACCGCTTCGGTTCGGCCGAGGTCGCGTTGGAAATGCTGCCGGAACTGATGATTTCCGGTGGCGCCAACCGGATCGTGCGCATCCCTTCCGTTGCCGAAACCGAGGCCGAGATGGAGGCCGCGAGGCGGATCGGTGCACGCTTTGTCGGCATCGGCGAGGCAGACTATCCGCCGCTGCTGCGCAGCATGGACAATCCGCCGCCGCTGCTGGCGGTCAAGGGTAACGCCGCGGTGTTCCGATTGCCGGGGGTCGCGATTGTCGGCGCCCGCAACGCGTCGCTTGCCGGCATCAAGATGGCGCGCATGCTGGCAGCCGATCTCGCAAGAGAGGGCTACGGCATCATTTCCGGCCTGGCGCGCGGCATCGATACAGCGGCGCATCAGGGCAGTCTCTTGACCGGTACGGTCGGAGTGCTCGCCGGCGGCCTCGACCTGCCTTGACGGTCAGTGTACATAGTGATATCCCCCGTCCGGTAACCCCAGCCGAAGGGAAGAACACACATGCTACAGCCGCGCGACCTCAAGGGAAGGAAGGCTATTAGCTACGCGCGCTGGTCGTCGGGGCGACAGGCAAAGGGCGACAGCCTCCGCAGACAGACGGAGAACGCGCAAGAGTTCTGTGCAACCTACGGCCTGACTATAGACCTCGCTCTGGTCGATGACGGTGTATCAGCCTTCAAGGGCGCAAACCTTGAAGCCAGCCTCGGCAAGTTCGTCACCGACGTGAAGAGTGGGAAGATAGCGAAGGACGTTGTCCTAATCGTTGAGAACATCGACCGCATAACCCGCGTGAAGCCCACCCAGGCTATTCGGTACTTCCTTGGGCTCTTGGACACCGGGCTGACCCTTGTGACCCTCACTGACCAGCGGGTTCATACAGCGGAGGGATATGACGACAACTTCTCTAACCTCATGATGTCCCTTATGGCCATGCAAGCGGCCTACGATTTCAGCGCCAAGATATCCTTCAGGGTCGGTAGCTCTTGGGTTGGAAGGGTCAAGGCGGCAAAGGAAGGCGGTCGCGTAAGGGTGTCTAAGGTCCCTTTCTGGATCGACCAGAAGACCCAGCAGTTCAACGACAGAGTTGAGGACGCTCGATTGGTGTTTGGATTGGCTAGGCAAGGGGCTGGACAGGCAGCCATAACCAATCGCCTGAACGAGGGGCGTATTCCAAGTTCACGCGGAGGAACTTGGGGCAAGTCGATGGTTCAAGACGTTCTGAAGTCACCTGCCGCCTATGGCTCACTTGTGCTCAAAGGGGAAGAGATACGCGACTACTTCCCGCCGCTGATCAGCGAAACAGAATGGCTCGCTATCCAGCACCAACACCGGTCGCGCCATAGGAACTCCCAAGCCGACAGCACCCGCAACCTATTTCCACGGCTCCTACGGTGTGGTCAATGCGGGTCCACGATGAACATGACATCCTCACGGTTTAGCGGAAAGGTCTTCAGCTACCTAGTTTGCAGCGGAAAGGCCCTGAGGCGGACGAACTGCAACCAACCGAACGTGAAGTATGACGAACTCGAACGGATGTTGGTGGAACAAATTGGGTTCCTTGCCGTGATGGATCGAGACGACGCAAAAGCCTCACCAGCGGGTAACCCAGCCAGCGAAATTGAAGACGCCATAAAGGCCTTGGAGTTCAAACAGAGGAATGTTCTCGATGGGATAGCCGAGGCCGACACATCCGACGTTCGCAGGGTTCTTCTTGCTCAGGCTGATGCCCTATCGAAGAACATCGACCTAAAGAAAAAGGAGCTAAGAGGCGCACGTGAGGCCATGGCCCGTCACACCTCAGTGGCAGACGCGACCGCTGAGGAGCTAGATGCGTACGCCGAAGAAATTCAGAGACTTGCCAAGACGGACCGTAAGGAAGCTCGGAGGCTGATTGGCGACCTCATTGAGCGTATTAACCTGAACACCGACGAAGAGGGCACTCTGCACATTTCTGTAGCCTTCTTCGACAGAAACGCCTCTGTCGACGCCGCTTCCGAATAGCCGCGAAGGCGTTAGATCATGCCGCGCGCGTTCGACCCCACCCGCCCGCCCATGGTGCTGCTGGAGGTTGCCAAGCGCGCCCTGGAGAAGGCGCTTAGCCCCTCAACTACTAGCGGAACGGGCGGTGGCTAGAGCGAAGTATTTCGCCATGAACTGCGGCAATTCGCTGAGCATCGGTATCACCAAACTGGTTGACCAGACGTACCGCTCCCTCGTGGAGCTATCCTTATACAACTTGTCGAACGACCACTCGGTCCCTTTGGTAGCCTGAAGCCGAAAGTCCTCAGTGTATTGCGGAAATACCTCCCTCACAGCAGCAGTGTATTCCGCTTCCTGTTGGGACGTGATCTGTTCGATGCCTTTATGGGCCAGCGCGTTCCGATGTTTGTTCATTAGGCGGGCCGGCTCTAGGTACGCCTTCGGGGCGCCAAGCATTTCCAAGACGTTGAGCTTATCGTACAGATAGTCTGCCCGTGCGACTTTAAACCTACCCACAGTAATGACATCAAGGGCATGCTCAGCCGCGCGTTCGACCTCGAAATGGCACCGGATAACCGCGCCGATATCGTCCTCACCGCGCAAGGCGGCGATGAGGCGGCTCGCGTCCGCCTGGTGCGACATCGTCAAGGTATCAAACCGCAGGTCGATCTTGTCCAATGCGTTCTCTCGCCAAAAGGCTGTTAGCTCGGAAGCTCACCACACCTTGATCTTGGCGCGGGGCGCGGCGAATCGGGTCGCCTGTCCTGGCGAAGGGTAGCGGAACCTGTGGCCTCGAAGCAACATAAGTGCCCTCCTCGCAACTTTTTCTGTAACCCGAATTGTCACTTGGATTGTCACAGCCGGTTCACCAATCCCCACATACGCCGAGCAACCCTTTGTGCCGATTGGGACCGCAAGGGATTAAACATCCTTTCCCCCAGATGTTCTATCTAATGCGCCGCTAGGCTGAAGATTTTGCAGCGTTTTTTCCTCTTGCGTGGTTCCGCTATGACGATCATATCAGCGCCACCAAACGACATTTCGGGTCAAGTGGGACCGGGGGCACTCCCCGGCGCAGGGGACTTTTGTGCCCCGTACAGCGGAACCAAAGGCCAGACCGGGGAGGAACCGGGCGGCTCCAGCATCGGGACAACCCCGAGCAAGGCGACTAATCCCGTGAAAGTCCGGGTCTGGTGGCTTCCTATCGACGGATGCCAGACAAAAAAGCAAAGACCTGTCGGCGTGAAGTGGCGCGGCGCGCCTCGGCTTGCGCTAGACGTCTACACCCACGGCGGCATCTCTGTCGACCGCGCGAGGCTTTCGCATGTCGTTCCACCATGGAAGGAACTCCCCCAGGTCGAACAGGAAGCTCTTTTCCGTTTCCAGTTCCGGCACGGCGTCGCTTCGGACGTGCCCGATGTTCCAGCCTTGGTAGTACACATCCGTGGCAGCGCGGAAGGCCGCAAGCAATTGTTCCTCGTTCGAAACCGTAAGCATGTCATCCAGCTCTTGAATGGGACAGAACACGGGACGCCGCTTGTCTTCCTCGGTAATCTCCGGTTCCTTGGCGGCGGCGATCTTCTCCGCCTCGGCAACTACGGTATCTCTGAGTTCCCTCGACACCTGCCCCCAAGCGTCCATGGTGAGGACAATGGCTGGTGCATCGGGGGTTACGTCAAGCGCGACGATGCCGCGCCGGACATGTGAAAAGAATCGCCAAAGCTGGAAGATCGCTTTGGCGATCTGCGAGTACCCGTTCTTCGCATTCTCTATTGGATCGTCGCCATACTGAGCTTCAAAAGTGAGCTTTGTGGCCTTACATTCAAAGACCGCTACGATGCGCCCGCCTTGGCTCAGGAGGATGTCCGGCGTTTCAACCGAGTTCTTTTTGTAGGTGTATTCCACGGCTGGCGCGGGTTCAAAGTCTGGACAATGCGCCTTGATAGATCGACGCGCGTAATCCTCGAAGCGTTTCGTCGCGTCATTTGTCACGGTCGTACCGCCATTTTGAAGGTCGTAGTACAACCCCATTGTCGCTCGCAGCAGAATGAGTGCTGGCAGAGGCGCGATGTATCGATCCCGTAGCCCCACGGCGCGACGGATGATCGGTTTGACCCGCAGATAGCTTGGTAGGTAAATGACCGGCAATCTGGTCCCTAGGCTCTTCTCGAATTTGCTCAAGAGCGCCTTAGACTCACGTCGGATCGCCCAGATGTCTCCCGAGAGGAGCTTGAGGCTCTTGTCGATCGCATCCTGAGACACCCTGAGGATTTGCAAGTCGGGGACGCGCTCCATCCAGGGACCTTGGGTTAAATAGCCGAAGTGGCCGAAAGCAACCGTGAAGAAGTCCATAACGGAGACGCCATACGTCTGCTGGAAGTAGGCGGCACACTCACCTTGTCCGTAGATGTAAAGGTATCGGTAGATGTCCCGTGGTCGGGCAAACCCACGCTGCCAAGCAAACTGGCGGTGGCCGATGCGGTGTACCTCTAGCAATACATTGGTGTCGTCGACACGTCCGGGAGTTTCATGATCTTCGACGGCGCGCAGCAGGTTCACGATGTTAGCAACAGTATTGAAGTCGCGCGTGTCCAACCGCTCCCGCTTGATCATCCCCGTCGCCTTCGGCGTATTCAAATCAAGGGTAATAAGCGTTTCCAAGTCCCATTTGTACGCCGCGTACTTGGACCCTATGTCGGTCGTCTCGGCTTCCTTCGGATGGTTCAGGAACTTGTTGGCCTGCCGTACGCGCTTGTCCTGAATGGCATGGATAGCCCAGATCATGCACAAGAAGGCCGGATCGTCGGTGTCGGCAAGACTCTTCCGCAGCTTAGGAAGGGCCGCTGCTAAATCGATGTTTCTCTTTTGGGCCACACACCAAACCTCCGTGTCTGGGGTGTGTAACAGATTCTATTCCGTTAGGTCGGCAATAGGTCAGTCCTCATCCCTCCACACAACTCGCCGCACTGTTCTGATTTGAGCAAGCCTTCTAACCCTGATGCCTTGCCGTTCTCGTGCGGTCGGGTTCTGCGCCTCGGCTTGCATGCAGTCGTTCTTGCCGCAGCGTTCGCAACTCATTTTGTGCCCTACTAGCTCGGCCTCCATGTCGCCAAAGATCTCGCTCAGGTCACTCGGCTGATACCAGCGTTTGACGTTGCAGAGCCCGCAGCGGACAAGCACCAGTTGCCCAACTTCATGGGCATTGCTGAGCCTCCATGCGCCTCCGCGCTTCGGTCGTCCGCCTGTGTCGGGCATGGCCCAAAATAGGAACTCATTCCTCCCTCAGTCAATTCACGCTTGACAGTTTTGTTCCTATTTTGTTCACTGCGGGCACACAGCGTTTGGAGTAACAGCGTTTGGAGTAACCGAAGTGGACCTCATGGCGAGTGACGAAATCAGCCTTCCAAGGCCGGGATTACATCACGGCACCGGGCATCCAACATCATTGGTGCGAGCGCCTTGGCTGCGGCAGGGATGCCGGCTGGGGCTTCGCGAAGCCGAAGCAGGCACCGCATTGGTTCTGTTTCGAGCATCGTGGCGATGGTGAGACATACCTGTGAGGCAGAACGATGCCAGCCGACCAACAGCAAGTCGATCCTCCCGCGATGGACCGGGAGCTTGCGGCCAACGAGGTTATTGCAACCTGCGGCGGGGATGCCCGAGAGGCTGTGAAGGCGCTTCTTGCCACCAACGCCTCATTGGAGCGTGAGGTGGCGCTGTGGGCTCCTGCGGTGAGCTATGGGTTCAGCCGGGGGTGGCACAGACGGAAGCGCAGCGGGACCGACTAACTTAGCGGCGCCTTGTGTTGCGGTGATGATTTGCTGTTCGTCTGAGGCTACTGTCCCGTTCAGACAAGAAGGTGGTGATGTCCATGCTCTATTTATTTCCCTCCGTGGTTTTTTTTGCTGGTGTCGCCATGGTTGTTTGGGCTCGCATCGGTCGTGACGGGCTTAGTAAGCTGGAAATTGGTGTGCTGTCCGTCATTGGAACAGCTGTTGCGCTGTTTGGACTTGGCATGTTCATGTTCCTTTCCCAGTTAGCGGGTGTGAAGTTGGGATAGGTGACGTCCGACCGGAGGCTTGAACCCATGAAGGGCATCACCATGTCAGACAACATCCTTCCCCAGCAGAAGGCTCCTAAGCTGATCGTCGTCACCGCCTTTGATCGCGATGAGACCGGCGACCTCCAGCCCGTCTTTGGGCCAGCCGAGCAGCAGACCGAGGACCGAGCGATAAGGACCGCGAAGGGCTTGGCAGGGAAACATGCCGGGGTCATTGCGTGGTCACGCGACGCCAATCCAGGCTGGGGGAATACGGCGAGCCGACGACGCTGTTTGTGCGCGGCGACGTGCCGGACATGTATGACGTGAAGCATTGGTCCGAAGAGGTTGCGGCATCCAGAGGCCTCAGCATTCCAAGCTATTTCGGCATAGCCTCCTCAGCGGTCGTGAGAAATACGAGTGTCGAAGCCGTCATGTGGAGCATATAGGCGGCAAAATGGGCAGGCACGTCTGTTGGTGTCGAACCTTGCCCGTGGCCACTCATCCTGTTGCGGCCTGTCGGTATGCTGCTCTCAAGCAAAGACCTAAGCGAAGTTAACTGACCTTGCCAGAATTGCGGCACCAACCCGTTGTCGTAAAGCACACCAATGAGCTTGCTCGCCGTATCGTTGGGGCTATACGACCAGCGGCGCTTATCGCAAATGGATTTCATCGTGCTCTCGTACGCCTTAAGGCACTCATTCAGAGCCTCCTTGATATTCCCATGGCGGTAATGCTCGTAGGCCTTGAGAAACTCCTCATGCGCTCCCTTGTAGCTTTTGGTGTTGAGAAGGCGGAGGGCCGGCTTCACTGCCTCAGCATGGATCAACTCAGAATCTATGCGAACCACCTCTCCGTCGATGAACTGGTAGCCCACGCCGTGTTCCTTGAGGCGGGCATTGAGTTCCTCGATAGCGTTCGTAGCGAACCGATCTGCGTTGTGGCGTCCTAAATACCCGTTTGCGCGCACAATCCTGTCGATAAGACGAAAGCCAATCTCGATAACGTCGAGAACCTGCTCGGTATGTTCGGTCTGCAGTAGGAAATTGAGCAGTTGGTTAGGGTAATCCTTGTCTGCGTGAGCCGGAGTGGATCCAAGCCTGAATACGCCATACTCACGGCAAAGGATTTGTACTGCTGTTTGATAGGACTCTCTAATCTGCTGGTGGTAGTGGTAAGTTTCGTCAGATAATTCTCCTATCGCGTCTCTCAGTATATGCACGATCTGAACCCGCAGGGGCTGGGGGATCATTTCGTACTGATAGATATCAGGCATTTCGCCGCGTAGTCGCTTCTGACGCTTAGAAAAAATATCAAAGATGCTCACCTTGGTGCGCCCGCCTGTGAATGTACCAAAAGCTAAGCAGACGTGCCGGAAGTAGCAAGCGGAATGGATCAATGCGACCGAAACATTCCCTGCTCTTTAGCGGCACATCGACGTGACTAATGCCAGCAGTGATGGCGATCTTATCGAACCTGAGGCAGACCGTTGGGGAGAACCAGTGGAGTGCCGTAAATGGGAAGGCCGCAGCGGACAGAACCGACTGATCGAGCGCGTCGAGGCAGAGGTCCGCCGCTATCCGCCACTTAGGGCCGCACTTCAACCACTTCAGGCGTTCCGTGATGGCTCCCTGAACGTTGTTGCAACTGTAGCGATGCCCGACCTCCGTCCTAGCAGGGGCGTTAGGGCTGAACCAAAGGTGGGACATCGACCTCCTCCTTTGTCACCACGGCTGGCTAGGGCTCGCACCAAGGGCGCGGCGTAGGCGGGCAGCTTGTGGCACCGCAGATGAACGGCACGGCCAGACCCTCAGAAATCAGCGCGTCACCAACGTCTTGGCCGTTCGCGAAGAGCGAGCCGCAGCTTCGCCCGTAGTTGCAGTGGTCTGTCCCCTCGGCCCCTACCGGACAGGAGCAAGGGATCATCTCCAGTTCGAGCTTTGCGGAAGCGACCAACTCTGTAAGGCGAGCCTTCGCTCGACGCCCAAGGTCTGCTTCAACCGCGCACCTTGGCTCTATGCTCTCAGGAGCATTGAAGCCGACCAGCCGGGTTCCCTTTGCGGTGCCATCGAGCCGGATGGTGTCTCCGTCCGTTATAGTGAACTGTGATCTTGCAAGCGGTACTCTGCCCCCTGTTTCCGATCTCGCGAAGGACGGCATGCTTGGCCATGTGACGTGCCCGCCCTTGATGAAGAACGAGTAAATCAGGGACCCGACGACTAAGGCCAGCACGAGCCCAAAGGTTCTCGCGAACCGGGCTGCCAAGTACCGGGCCTCACGAGCAAGCGGTCTTCGCCAGCGGCGCGGTTGCCAGCGTTGCGACGATAGGGGCTTATTCGCGCTCGGCTGCGATGGTGCCTTGGTTGTTGGCGGTGCGGGGCCGATGGTCTCGTAGAGCTTAGACCATTGCTTCGCGCTCAGCCGCATGCGCGGGCCGTACTTCACCAGACGGTCACGCATGTCGAGGAGGAATTGGCGTTGCCATTGGCTGAGGTGGCCACGAACAAGCGCAGCCTCGATACGGGACTTCAGGTCGTCGTCAGGCCCCATTAGGATAGCCCCACTCCTCCTCACAATATCGGGCAGCCGCTTATGTGTGAATAGGTAAGGTGAGGTCCCTTTGGCATCCTAGTCAGTCACCCGTATCCGGCAAGAGGACCCCCTCCTCCTTGGCAGCCAGCCTGAAGCACCTTCGGGCCTCCTGAGGTGTCGCCAGGTCAGCAAGAGCGGCCATGCAAACGCTCACCGCGCGGTCCCAATGAGGGCCACGCTTGGTCCACTTCAGGAGTTCGCCGGATGCAGCTTCTACGTTGTGGACGTTGACCCGGACACCCGCCTCGTTGGTCCTTATCACGGGGACCGCTGGGTTGAACCAATGGAGCGACATGAGTGAACCTACATTCCGCCTCGCGAAGCTGACGTGGACCTGTTAACCCTACCAGATGGACATTCACCGCGTTAAGCCGGAAGCCGGGCCGTTCTTTGTGGCCATAGGCGCCTCAGGTTCGGATGGCCTCAGCGACATCAAAGATCTCCTCAGCGAACTGCCCAAGTACCTACAGGCCATCGTCCTCGTGGTCCTGCATAGGCCAAGCGATAGGGTAAGTCACCTGAGGGAGATTTTGGGTAAGTGGTCAAACATGCCTGTGCTGATAGCCGATGAAGATGACGTTTTCCACGTCGGAAATTGCTACATCGGCCAGCCCGACGCGCACCTCGCGTTAGCGGCCAGAAGCAACGTGGACCTTGTTGAGGGCGCGGGACACATACACCGGGGGCAGACGGTCGACATCCTCTTCAATTCTGTGGCCGTTCACGCCCAGAGCCGTGCTATCGGGATTGTGTTGTCAGGCGCGCTGAGTGATGGCTCGCGCGGACTGGCCGCAATAGCCCAGCCGGTGGTGCCACGATGGTTCTCACCGAGGCCGGCGAGATCAAAGCTGGGATGCCTATGAACGCCGCGCGCTATGACGGGCCGCTCGACTTCGCCGGTTCTGCCAATCAGATCGCCCGCGAAGTCATTCGAAGGGTGCCGCAGACTGGAGAGCACGTGGACCTATAGCTTGGGGAGCAGAACTCCCTCCTCCTCGGCAGCCTCACGGAAGGCGTCTCGGACAATCTCGGGTCTGACCTTATGATCCAGTGCGTCGATGCAGAGGTCCGCCGCAATCTGCCACTTAGGGCCGCGTTTGGACCACTTCAGGAGTTCCGTGATTGCTCCCTGGACGTTGTTGCAATTGTAGCATTGCCCAACGCTCGTCCTAACTGGGACGTTAGGGCTGAACCAAAGGAGCGACATGGGGGTGCCCTCACTCGTGAAGGTCGAAGACCAGGAACACCTGATCCATCTTGCGACACTGATCATCAACTCGATCAGCTCACAGTCCGTCTGGGTTAGCTGAGGACCCTCCCTACGAACAGCTTCGAGGGTCGCCTTAACGGAGACCACACTGCCCACAGTGGCGTCATTCAACACTGCACAGATGATGTCCCTGGCGCTGTATGACGGTAGACGTGATGTCTGAGCATCCATTATCGCCTCCTACCCCAGGATAAACGGTGGGGTCAGTTTCCGATAAAATCAAGAGGCGAAATCGTACCGAGTTGGGGGTCACTATATTTGGTAGAAATTTCCTTACGGGTGATCGGATAACTGGCACGCGCGCCGACCCCCCGTGCCCCCTCCTCTTGCCAGCGCAACGGGTTCTCTAGCGTTCGTTTCGCCAATCCTGGCGTGATCCCTGACTATCCGGGCCGCCTCTCATTCGGCTCAAGATGAACAAGGCGATTGCGCCACCTACAATTGCGCCGAAGATGCCGCCAACGGCAAGTTCTCCCAGCGCCTTGCCTAACTCAAAGGTGCCGAATTTGTCGGCGAGAGTGGCAGTTATAACTAGACCCGTCGGAAGTCCTACGACCATTCCGAGGATAAGAGCAATGATGGTAGTTGCAATTTCACCGGCAGCTTTCATTGACCTTGCCCTTTGTTGGGACCTGCCGGTTTCCTATAGGGTCTGTCGAATGTAAGACACGTTAATCTCGGCTGGACGTCGGACGCACCGCAGGAAGCGAACGTAGCCTGGATGCCATTCTCGAACCTTGATTTGTACCTAATTCTCAGGTACAAGGTACAGATGTGAGGCGCTACGCCTTGCGGATCAAGGGATAGGGGCAAAGAGAATGACCACCGCAGTTTCATATCTTCGGACCTCCAGCCGGACGAATGTCGATGGCGACAGCGCCCCCAGGCAGCGACAGGCGATAGAGGAATACGCCAAGCGACATGGGATCAAGGTGACCAAGGAGTTTCATGACGCGGCTGTGAGCGGCGCTGACCCGATTGACACCCGCCCCGGCTTCCAATCCCTGCTGAAGCATCTGGTCGGGAATGGTGCCAAGGTGATCCTGATAGAGAACGCGTCCCGCTTCGCCCGTGACCTCGCTGTCCAGTTGGCTGGGCATGAGCTTTTGAAGGGCCTTGGCTATGAGTTGATCCCAGTGGACGCTCCAAGCCACTTCACCGACGACACCCCGACCGCTGCCATGGTGCGGCAGATACTGGGTGCCGTGGCTGAGTTTGAGAAAGCTCAATTGGTGGCGAAGCTCAGGGGTGCCCGTAACAGGCGCTCAGATGCCCTTGGGAGGCGCGTGGAGGGCAACCACGGTTACAAGGTGTCGAGCCCTGAGTTGATCCGTGAAGCCAAGCGGCTGGCCCGCAAGAGCCCCAAGACGGGCAAGGGAAGGAGCCTGCGGCAGATCGCAGCCGAGCTTGCGCGGAGCGGTCACACGACAGCGAACGGGCAGCCGTTCTCAGCGTCCCAGGTGCGGCGGCTGATCGATGCTGCCTGATAGGGCCTCCACTAGCACTGAGCAGGGTCGCGATCCCTAAATAGCCTGACCACTAGCACTACGAAGCGCCATAGCCCCTCCACTAGCACTACCGATGGCTCACATTAGCAACCGCTGAATAGGTGGCCCACTAGCACTACGAAGCGCCATAACCCACCCACTAGCACTACCAAGGGCCTCATTAGGTGGCCCACTAGCACTACGAGGCGAATACCCACACAACTAGCACCTACCCAACGCTCTTCACCCAAGCTGCCCCGTGCA
Source organism: Mesorhizobium salmacidum (SeqCode) (assembly GCF_037179605.1). Classification (NCBI taxonomy): domain Bacteria; kingdom Pseudomonadati; phylum Pseudomonadota; class Alphaproteobacteria; order Hyphomicrobiales; family Phyllobacteriaceae; genus Mesorhizobium; species Mesorhizobium salmacidum (SeqCode). The sequence continues at coordinate 85,819 of NZ_JAPYKS010000009.1, read as the reverse complement.
GTTCTCCCCTGTTGCGACCGCCTGTTTGCCCTGTTTCGCTCCCTCGTGGGCGACGGGACGTGGCGCTTGGCGGGGCAGCTTTGGTGAGGCGCGCGTGTCGCCTTATCTGTCCTCCCCTTTTGGACTGGACGGCTCACTCAGCCATCAACCCCTTGCACAGAAGGAACCAGCATTGATCACATTGCACAGCCAAGATGGTGCGCCATTCGAGCCCTTCGAGCTTCTGCCTCCCGCTCAGGTCTCCCAACACTGGGTGAAGGAGCAGGAGGAATACCGGAAGAAAGGCCCTCGCTGGTCCTCCCCGCTCTACGCCAAGGTGATCGCCAGCGACACAGAACGGGACACCGATTTCCACCATCAGGCCACCCTCGTTCTCGCGGAGCGTGGCTTCGCTGGGCCAGCCGTGGCGCGTGTCCTGGGCACGTCCCTGCGCTCTGTCAGGTCGCACCTCAGCACCCCCTCAGCAACCCTGTCAGCCGAGCGCCAGGAGGTTGCTAAGCGGCACGCAATCGAGGCCCACAACATGACCAAGCGGGGCAAAGCTCCGTTTGATGTTGAAGCCTATCTGATCGCCAATGAACTGGTCAGCGAGGCTGAGGCGTCGTGGCTGGGCGACGAGCCGTTCAGGAGCCGGCCCTCGCGGGAGAAGGTTCACCGATACCGGGTGGACGGCACTTTGTCTCAGAAGCGCATCGCCAAGCTGCTGGGGATCACGAGACAGGCTGTCGGCAAGATAGTTCAATCATTGAACTAACAGTGCAATCACGGCGCAAGACCCCCTGACATCAAATCAATTTGTGCTGAGATATCATAGCTTTAGCGTGCGTTAGGGGAGGCAACTTTTCTATATAGAGAAGAACCTTCAAGGGCTTCTCCCTTTCAGGTGATACCATTGGCCAGCCCTTCGGGTTCGCTATCTTCGATAGGCTGACCGAAGAAGACCCCAATCCTGTGCTGAAGAGTTCCTGAGGCTGCACAGGGACATAATACATCCCTCAGAAATCCCTCTTTAGAAGAGACTGCCTGAGGCTTCACTTATAACGAATGTTCCATGGTCGCTTCGCTCCCGAAGACCATGGGAGGTGTCTCCTTAGTACCTGATCCACCTCAGCACATCTTCACTCCCACCTTCGGATTGGTCTCTAGCTGAACATTCGTCACGAAGGTGACCCTAGAGCTACTACCGAACTCCACCTTAAGTCAGAGCCACCCGAGGGACTTCCTCCCGTGGTCTCCACTCCCTGTGGTCTTCCCTCGTCAGAGGCCCAGCACGGGCACCTTAAGGGGTGATCACCACGGAAGCCATTCAATCGCCCTGGGGCCACTCCCGAGGGCTTCCCACATCAAGAAGAGGACATCCACATGAACGACGAAGCTACGCGCCGGCAATGGCGTGAACACAAGCGCAAGTGGCGCGCTGCCAACCGAGAGCGCAACCGCGAGATTGACCGCGAGACCTACTACCGTAACCGCGAGACCATCAACGCCAAGCGCAAGGAGCTTCGCATCTTGTTCGCCGAGTGGCGGCAGACGTTGAAGACGGCAGAGGCCCCAAGCGCTAGCGGACTGGCGCAATGAGCGGCATCCACCAGATCACCCCGACAGTTCGAGTTGTCGAGACCGACCGGGAATGGCTCATCCAGGCAGGCGAGATGAAGCGGACCCGGAGGCGGGGACTAGAGCCGACCGGCAAGTGGGTCGACCGCGCATACATCACGAGCCGGTCTATGCTGAACTTGGAATTGAGGCGGATGATCGGCACGAAGGGGAGCCTTCTGGGGCACGTCGAGCAACCCGTACTAGACTGGCTTAACGGGCTACCTGTGCGGCATCCGTCACGAGACCGGCAGCCCAGTGTCCTTGACATGCTGGAGGCCGCAGCGGGCAGCGAGCATGGGGACACCTTCCATGACCATCTCCCGCTGATCGTGAAGCATGGCCCGCTGAAATACCGCAACGACCGGAATGCCCGTTTTGACCCTTGACGAGATCAAGCGGCTGGACTGGGTCGCGACCTACCCCACGCAGGAAGCGGCCCTGACCCTGATCGAATGGCTGAAGGCCGACGACTGGGAAATCTCTTCGGTGCTTGATCGAAGATTGCCGAGCATCGGCATCGACTGGACGACTAGCTTCTCCATGGCGGCCGAGCGGTGCTTTCAGGTCTACGGGTATCCCGAATTGGAGGCTGTAGCGGTTGCCCAAAGAGTTGCGGAGGCGTGGATGCGTCCGACCCGCTCAGCGCCACAGGAAGGGGCCACCGGAGGCAGCGGCGATCTCTCCGCAGCATCTACCTCAGCCGCAACGGACGCGCGTCCTGAAGGACGAGAGACGGCGACCTACGGGTTCACCCCACGGCGCTGAGGCTCAGCTCTGAACTTTGTCGGGACGTCCCAACAAACTCTCATCACCACCACCACGAGACATCAACCTTTCCCCGGACCCAGACTACGGGGGACCGACACCACCTCCATGTTTGACGTGTAGGTGACCCAGCATTCAACAATGAAGGAACGGCAAATGCATTACGACGACAATCCGAACAAATACCAGACCGACAACACGCCGGTGGCTCAGGCCATGTTCAGGGCGCGAGAAGCACAGGCTGAAGCCGACAGGGCAAAGCAAGGCGCGCTGGCTGCCGAGGCCAAGGAACGCGCTCAGAAGGAAGAGATTGACCGTGCGGTCGACCTCTCGATGTCCCGCGCTAACTGGCAGCTGCAGGCCAGAAGCATGAATACCGGGCAGGCCTTGACCGAGGGTCAGAAGGCGCAGGCAGCGATGGCGTCCAATGCCGGCGCGTACAGCGCAGCCCCTCAGGTCCTTGTTGACCAACTCCCTGTGACCATCGGCGGCATCCAGCTTGGGCCTCAGCAGGCCAAAGACATGCTTGCCCGTGGAGAGATCAGGCAGGCCGATTACGCGGCGGCTGTGAATGCGGCGCTGGTCCCCTACGGCCAGTCTTTCAGGTAGCCCCGGCTGGCTCTGAGAAGCCTTCGGCCCCCGTTGAGGGGTCGGAGGTCCAGACCGGGGATGAGGTCGACAAGGCGGAAGTGCCCGACCTCGACATCTTGGACCCTTCCGAGATCGAGGGGATTGCAGACAAAGCGATCACCCAGTTCAACGATACCGTCGACCGGGACATGGCCGAACTGATCGTGACCAAGTTCACCTATGACGGAACCCTCGACGCCAACGTGATCGGCGTTGACCAGGGGACCCTCGACGCGACGGTTAGGGCATTCGAGAACAAAATGACGAGCGTGGCCCTAGCACCGGTTGGGTTGACGCTCAGCGATTACCTCGACTGCTGCGACCCTGCGGACTTGCCGGCGATTAGGTCTCTGGTGGTCAAGGGTGACTGGCGGTCCATCGCGGAACACGCAAGCCGCATACGGGCGGCAATCAACTCCCAAGGAGATGATTGACATGAACAGTAGCCGTCGACCACTTCGACTAACGCCCCACTCCTAAAGCCTACCCCCTTCCCGCGACGGACCTGAGGTCCCCGATGTAGGCCGATAGCCGAGGCGACAAGGGCGGCAGAAACTCTCGAAGCTGATGAGCCGTTTCAGCCTGAGTATCGCGAAGTCGAGATGAACGGAGAAATCGTCCGGTGCGGCAACCCAGACGCCATCATCCAGATGATGAGCCAATCCGCCGGGCCAGAGCAGCGCATCCTAATGGCCACCTACGAGGCAGCCCTAGCCGCCCTCAAGGAAACCAACGGCGGGCCGGCCACGCAGTTCATGCGACAAGAAGCGCTAGAGGCAGCAATGGCCGCTGACGGCATTGAGGTGGAAATGACCGGTCCTGAACAGGCCCCGGTCCAATGAGGGCCAACGCTGACGCTTCGCGGACATCGTGGCCGCGTGGCGGGACGACCATGTGCAGCACGTTAGGGAAACCTTTGGGGACGAACCGGCAGACAGCGCCGACGCCGCCCTGAAGGCTTCCGGTGGATGAGACCGAAGGCACGTCACAGGCCTTCCTCGGCACTCCACAGAGCTTGACCTCAAAAGTCAGCAAGCCCTCATCGCAATCACTATGTACACTAACTCATAAGGCCTGCCCTACCCACCCGAAAATACCGGCCTGTGCGATGACATTGCCGAGCGCGGCGCCATCATCTCGGAAATGCCGTTCGGCTGGCAGCCGCGTGCCCAGGATTTCCCGCGCCGTAACCGTCTTGTTGCTGGTGCTGCCCTTGGACTGGTGGTGGTCGAGGCAGCGCAGCGCTCAGGCTCGCTGATCAGCGCCAGGCTTGCCGGCGAGATGGGCCGACTGGTCTTTGCCGTGCCCGGCTCACCACTCGATCCGCGCGCAGCCGGTACCAACGGCCTGCTCAAGGACGGCGCCACGCTGGTCACCGAAGCTTCGGACATCTCCAGGGCGATCCTTCCGCTGACCGGCATGCGAGCGCCTGAGGTGCCGCCGTTTGAAGACCCGCCCGATTTTTCGGCAACACCGCCACCGGGCGAGAGCGACCGCGCCAAGGTGATCGAGGCGCTGGGGCCGACACCGGTGCCGGTCGACGAAATCATCCGCCACACCGGCCTGCACCCGGCCCAGGTCTTCATGGTGCTGCTGGAACTCGACCTCGCCGGTCGCCTCGAGCGCCACGCGGGTGGCAATGTTTCGCTGGTTTTCGGGGAAGGCTGACCGCCCTCAGTGACGGTTGGTCTTTTTATCCTCCGTCTCGACGTAATCCTGCGTGTTGTCGCCAAAGAGATCCTTTTGGACAAACTGGCGCCAGACCTCGTCCGCGTCCTGCGGGCGCGACGGATCGAAACCCGGCTCGCTCTCGTGCTCGTTCGGGAGCGACCGCCGGCGTAGCCAAGCAGGCATGATCTCCAGGATGAGACTGGTGAATTGGGTCATCACCGACTCCTTCCATTCAAGGGATGGACCAGACCGGTCGATCCATCCAAGTTGCGCTGGCTCACCGCAGCCAGCCAAGCCAAGGCCTCGCCAACCCCGGCAAGCACATGGCGCGCCGCTGTCGGTCCGCTCGGTTTGATGCGGATCGAGATGCCGTCCATCTCATTCACGGCCTCAAAACCATTCTCGTCGGATGTGTCGTCGCCAAGAAACACCGGCCGCCTCGCCGCGAAAGCCGGCAGATCCAAAAAGCGCCTGATTGCCGCTCCCTTCGCCGCCTCCAACGGCATCAATTCAACGCCGGCATTGCCAGCCAGCACCCGATACCCCACGGGCAACCTTCCCAGCGCCTGCTCGACCAGTTGCGTCGCACGCTGCAACAATTGCGGTGCCGCGCGTGTGTGGATTGCGAGGATCGGACCCTTGCGCTCGATATAAACGTCCGCACTGCCCAGCTCCGCTTCGATTTCCTCGGCAAGCGCCGCAATGTCGGCCGGCTCTCCCGCCGCCTCGACCGGACCATCACGCGTGAGCCTGTGTTCAAGGCCGTAAAGCCCGGCGGCGCGCAATCTGAGGGGCTGGAAAAGATGATCCACTGCAGCGATCGACCGTCCCGTGATGAACGCCAGAGCTCCGTCCAATTGCAATTCGAGCCCCGCCAACAGCGTCCGCAGCTCATCGCCGACCACCACCGCATCTGGATGCGCGGCATGTTCGAGAAGCGTGCCATCGATATCGAGGAAAAGGCACCACGCATCCTGCGGGACGTTGGGTTCGGTCAAGTTTGACAATGTCGACATCACAGCGCTGCCACGCGCTTGCGGTCGAGCAGCGATATCACATTGCCAGTAGAACCGGGGCCAGTAGAACCGGGGGCGCCATTGACGGCACGATCGACCGCATCGCGTTTGCGCAGGCGCGCCGCATCGAACAGCATGCTCCCAGCCCATCGATAGACATTGTTTTCGCGTACGACCTCGCGCATGCGTCGCATGCGCTGACTTTGCTCTTCCGGTGACATGGTCAAGGCTTGCAGCAGGGCGTCGCCCATCATCGCCGCGTCATAGGGATTGACGATCAACGCCTCCAGCAGCTCCTTCGACGCGCCGGCAAACATGCTGAGCAGCAGCACGCCCTGTTCATCCTCGCGCGCCGCGACAAACTCCTTTGCAACCAGGTTCATGCCGTCGTGAAGGCTGGTGACCATGCAGACGTCGGCGGCCCGGTAAATCTCGTAGACCTGTGCTTGCGAGTGATGTTCGGTCACCAGCACCACCGGGGTATAGCCTTCACGACCATGGCGCTGGTTGATATCCTCGGCATGGCGCAGACATTCCTCGTATAATTGTTGATAGGCAGGCAAGGTGCCGCGGCTTGGCGCGGCGACCTGTAGGAACGCCACCTTGCCGATCCATTCCGGATGCAGTGTGAGCAACTCATCGAGCGCGTTGAGGCGGTCCAGGATGCCCTTGGTATAGTCGAGGCGTTCGACGCCCACGCACAGCCTGACGTTTTCGGCAAAGCCGAATTTATCGCGGATAAGCCGGCGACATTCTGCAACGGCAGGCAGTTTGCTCAGACGCGGCGGCTCCCATTCGATTGAAATCGGATAGGCGTGAACCAGGCTGATCTGACCGCCATAGGAGATGGCGGAATCCTCACGCTCGATCCTGCTCTCCAGGAAGCGGTCGACGCTATCGATGAAGTTGTTGCAATGGAACTGGGTGTGAAAGCCGACGATTGAACTGCCCAGCAAGCCTTCGAGAATCTTCTCGCGCCATGGGCAGATGCTGAACACCTCTGAATTCGGCCACGGAATGTGCCAGAAGGTGATGATGATCGCTTCCGGCAGGCGCTCCCGGATCATCCGCGGCAACAGCGCGAAATGGTAGTCCTGGACCAGCACGATGGGCCGCTCGTTACGTGCCTCCGCGACGACGGTATCGGCGAATTTACGGTTGACCGCCTCATAGGCCTCCCAGTCGGAGGCGCGGAATATCGGCCGGGTGAAGGCTATGTGGCACAGCGGCCAGAGCCCTTCATTGGCAAAGCCCAGGTAATAGCCTTGCAGTTCTTCCTCGCTCAGCCAGACGCGGCGCAACGTATAGGAAGGGTTTTCAGGCGGCACCTCGACGCGGTCATTTTCGTCGACGACAAGCGGATCGGCCGAACCGCCACCATAGGCGATCCATGTGCCGGCGCAGGCGCGCGTAATCGGCTCCAGCGCGGAGACCAGCCCGCTGGCGGGCACGACCAGTTGGATTTCGTCGCCGTTGCGGTTGTGGATATAGGGTTCGCGGTTTGAAACCACGATCACCTGCGCATCGGGAAGTTCCTTCGCCAAAATGTGCCGCAAGGTTTCCGGCGACCATTGGACGAGCGCGGCGGTCGCGGATTGCCCGTTCTTCTCGAATTCCGGCAACGGACCGCGAATGGGTTCTGCTTCAGACCTGGCGAGCTTCGCGCTTCTGGTCCGATTTCCTCGCGATATTACCACCGCAAGCGCGACGCATGAGATACCGATAATTGCGAGAATGAAGAGCCACATTGTAACCGAAGGGACGACCAGATACCAACTGTTGTCGGGCATTTCGAATTGACTACCTTTCAATGGGACGCGGCAATTCCACCGGCAGAATCTCCGGCATCCATGACGTGCTGACCCAACGTTCCGCACTCATGATGGTTCCGATTTTTCAACTCCTGACCACCAGAGGCACCAGTCCCTCGTGCGCATCCGCAAGGAAGGCGCCGACACGATCTCCCACGCGCTGGAACGTCAGATCCACCGCCACATGTCCGACCGAGAGATGGCGAATGACGAGATTGTCGATACCGATCGGCAAGCGCGGCTGGGTCACGTGAATTTCGTTCGTCCGACCGTCAATCTGAAGGCCCAGGCAGGCCTGCATGAGCATGAAGGCGGAGCCTGCGGACCAGGCCTGCGGCAGGCAAGCCACCGGATAGGCAATCGGCGCTTCGCCGGCCGCGCGCGTGAATCCGCAGAACAGTTCGGGCAGCCGCATGTTGAAATGAACCGCGGATTCGAAGGTCCCACTCATCAACCGCACCACGTTGTCGCGAATGCCGTAGCGCGCCAGTCCGGCGGCGCAGATCGCGGTGTCGTGCGGCCAGATGGAGCCGTTGTGATAGGACATCGGGTTGAAGAAGATAGCGTCGTCCGCCAGCGTTCTCAGCCCCCAGCCGGAATGGAACGAAGCCGATAGCAGTTGATCGGCGACAATGCGTGCGCGATCCGGATTGGGAAGGCCGACATAGAGCAGGTGGCCCGCATTGGACGTGCGCACCTTGCAGGGTTGGCCATCGCCATCGATCGCCAGCGCATAATAGCCAAGGTCTTCGATCCAGAAATGGCGTTCGACATGTTGGCGAATCGCATCGGCGCGCAGTTCCCAATTTTCCGACCGCTCCTCTTCGCCGCGCAGCCGTGCAAGCTTTGCCAATCCCTGGAACGCCGCAAAGACGTAACCCTGGACCTCGACCAGCGCGATCGGTCCTTTCGGAATGCGGCCATCGGCATGGAAGACGGAATCGAAACTGTCCTTCCATCCCTGGTTGGCAAGACCGGATTCCGCGGCGCGCTGGTAGGTAAGGAACCCGGTCGAACGGCTCGCCGTCTCGATCCACTCGGCGGCGGCGCACAGCGATGGCCACAGGCTATCGATGAATTCCGTGTCTCCCGTGCGGTCCGCATAGGCGCAGGCGAGATGGATGTAGAGCGGCGTCGTGTCGACGCCGCCATAATAGCGGCCGAACGGCAACTCACTCAGCGCCGCCATCTCGCCCTTGCGGGTCTCGTGCATGATCTTGCCGGGCTCGGAATCGCTGAAGGGTGAGGTTTCGGTCGCCTGGTGCTGGGCGAGAAACGCAAGCACGCCACGGGCGAGGCCGGGATTTAGCCAAAGCATCTGCAGAGCGGAAATCACGCCGTCCCGGCCGAAGGCGGTGGAGAACCACGGAATGCCGGCATAGGGGTAAGGCCCCGTCGCCAGTTCCGTCGTCAGCAGCGCCACGTCGGCGCGGGCCCGCTCCATCCAGTCATTGAAGACGCGGCCCGAACTGTGGAGCGTCGCCCCATGCCGGCGCTTGGCGCGCATGCCGAAACGGGCGCGGGCGGCGGCGGCCCGGAACCGATCGCTTTGCGGGCGGGCGTCTGTCTTGCTCCCCACCTCCACGTAAAGCGTCTGGCGGCTGCGCTTGGTGACGGCAATGAAGAAATCCGCCCGCTCGGAGGTCAGTTGATCGGGCGGCTGTGAAAACGAGATCGCCGATGTCCGCTCCACTTCGTCCAGGCCTTCGTAGCGAAGCACGACCGAACTCTGGTCGATCTCTGCCGTGTGCGCGGTGCCGCGCTTGGAACGGGTCGAACCTCGGACTTCGAACATGTCGCGAAAATCGACGCCAAAGCGCAGCGACACCAGGACCGTCGAATGCTCCCGGCTATAGTTGGAGAGCGTGATGCGTTCATATAGCCTTTCCTCCCACAGAAGCCTGACCCGCTCGATATGGATCGCGCCCTGCGGAATCTGACGGCCCGCGGCGCTCTCGATCGGCAGATTGGTCAGGTTGCTGGTGAACAGGACGTTGTCCTGACTAAGCGATGCGCCAAGCAACGACAGCGACCGCCCGCCAACGGTCAGGCGAAATTCGGAGAGCATGCGCGTGTCGTCACGGAAGAAGCCGTCGCCAGCGCCGCGTATGTCGCCATAGGCATCGGCGACGGCAAAGCAATCGCTATGCTTGAGGGCGTAAAGCCGATGCGGTTCCCTGGGAGCGGTGTCGTCCAGGGAAGCCAGTGCTATTGCAGGGTCGAGCTTGCGCTCGTCGAGTTGGGTAATGGTCAAGAAGATTGTCCCGTGCTGATTTCTGGACGGGTGAAGGTTTACGAGGCTCTGCTCTGCTCGTGGCGGTCGCTCAGCCGCGAATAGGCCGCGACATAATCCCTGGCCATTCTGACGGCGGAAAACCGCCTTTCGAAGGCCGTTCTTATTCGTCGCCTGTCGAGTTGCAGGAGAGCCGGCATCGAGGCGACGGCATCTTCGATGGTTTCGACGACAAAGCCGGTGGCGCCATGATCGATGATCTCGGGCATGGCCCCGCAACTCCAGGCCATGACCGGGGTTCCGCAGGCCATGGCCTCGATCACCGCAAGCCCGAAGGGTTCGGGCCAATCGATGGGAAACAGCAAAGCGGCCGCATTGCCGAGAAACCTGCTCTTCTGATCCTCGCCGATCTCGCCGACATACTCGACCTGGTCGCCATCGATCAGCGGCTGCACGACTTCCTCGAAATAGGCGCGGTCGCCATCGCCAACCTTGGCGGCGAGCTTCAGTTTCAGGCCGGTGCGGCGGGCGATCTCGATCGCCCGGTCCGGCCGCTTGTCACGCGACATTCTGCCGAGAAATGCAAGATAGGTCCCATCGGAGCCTGCCTCGAAATCGGGCTCGTAAAGCTCGAGCGGCAGCCCATGATGGATTGTCGCCAGCCAATTCGCGGATGCGAACCGCGCCCGCTGGCTGCGGGATATGGAAATCATGGGAAACCGAGGAAACCGGTCATAGGCTTGCGCGAGGTCCGCGTAATCCAGCCTGCCATGCGGGGTCGTCACCGTGCGTTGCGGCATATCGCGGAAAAACGGAAAATGCAGGAAATGGCTGAGATGGAAATGAACGACGTCAAACTCGTCGGCCCGGTTCCTCACCTCGTCGAGCATCGACAGATGCGCGGCGATCTCGGACTTCAGCGGGCGGGGATCGAGACGAAGCGCCCTTTCGCGGCATGGAACCAGTTTGGCGGAGGTCTTTGTGTCGCCGCTGGCGAACAATGTCACCTCGTGGCCGAGATCGACGAGAGCTTCGGTAAGGTATGAGATGATACGCTCGGTACCCCCGTAGAGCCTTGGTGGCACCGATTCGTAAAGTGGTGCGACATGCGCAATCTTCATGTCCCGGCGTCCCTCAATGAGCTGGTCATAGAGCCAAAATGCATCAGGGCCGGGATCGTTCCTGATTCTTTGGAAGATGCGTGGAATGATCGATCCGTCCCCTGTTTGACTCGACCAGCCGCCCTATTTCCTGTCGGTAATGCCGCCCTTGCGCTTACGGCAGCCGAAGGAGGTCCAGATGCAGGAACCCAGGGATATCGCAGCCCGGCGCCTGAGCATGATCGTCGAACAATATGTCGAGGCCAGAAAACGGCACTTTGGCTTTGTGTCGACGGACCAGGCCGCCCGAGTGATCCGCAGAACCCTGAAACCCGATCCTTCGGAGCCAGCGCTCTCCGATCGCCACCTCGACGACATGGTCGCCGCCCTCGCCGTGAAGAACGGCCTGGCTGTCATCTTCGACCGGGGCGTCCGGGGACCGGCCAACGGCGCCGAGGCCGACTTGAACAGAAAGGAACCGATCATGCGAGCACCGACGGAGACTCCGGATGTCGCCGGCGCGGTGGACGCTATCCTGAGCGATCGCACCGTCCAGCTTACGATGAGCGCGGTGATCTCATTGCTGCGCGAACGTACCGGCACCAAACGATCCGACGCGGATCTGGAAGGACTGATTGCCAAGAAAGCCGCCGTTTTGGAGGTGCATCTGTCGCAGGGCGTCTGAGCGGTTGTAGCGCGCCGCACGGATTCACGGGCGAACCAAAAGCGCTGGCATGTCGTCTGACAGTGGTGAGCGCGATGGGATTCGAACCCATGACCTACTGATTAAAAGTCAGTTGCTCTACCGGCTGAGCTACGCGCTCCCGCGGGCTCGAAAAGGCCGCCCTCGAAATTGCGCGGAACATAGGGAGAGTGCCGCGACCGGTCAACCGGAAAAGATGGGTTCCAAACCCGCTCCTTACCCTAAATCGCTGGCCCCTGCCTGTCCCCGGGTTCTGGCGAGCAGCCAGGCAGTTTCGATCTCAGTCCGGCGGCGGCCGCCGGCATGGGGAACAAATCCGACGCGCTATCGTTTTTTGCCAATGGGACGCCCGACAAACGCTTGAGGAGAATACCAATGAATAGAATCACAACGGGCCTGCTTGCCGCCACCCTCTCGGCCACATTCGTCGCGGCGGAGGTGGTGCCGGTCAACGCCCAGCCAGCCTACGTGCCATTATCCCAGGCGGCAACGCCGGATGTGCAGGCAGTGCAGTACCGGGAGTGGAGGAGAAACCGCTCCTTCGACCGCAATTTCTCACGCAATCGCAGCTTTAGCCGCAACGGTGACATGTATTGGCATGGTCATCGCGGCTATCGTGAATATCGCCGCGGCTATCGCCGTCATGGCGACTACTGGTTCCCGCTCGCGGCCTTCGCGACTGGCGCCTTGATCACCGGCGCGATCGCCAACGAGAACAACCGCGTCTATGAAGGCAATGCCCATGTGCAGTGGTGCTACGACCATTATCGGAGCTACCGCGCCTCGGACAACACCTTCCAGCCGAACAGTGGTCCTCGTCGGGAGTGCCGTTCGCCTTACTGATCCTGTGTGAGGATGAATACAATGCGTCGAAAGGCCCGCGCCAGCTATGGCGCGAGCCTTGTGCCTTTAATTGCCGAACGGCATCAGCCTGCCCAGTTGACGCTCTTGAGGACATAAAAAAGCGCACCACCCTCACCCTGGGGTGAGCGGTACGCTCCTAGTGCATCGCAAATTCGAACCATTACGGCGGTCAATTCCCAACCCAGCACTTCAAGCTCATTCTCCGCATCTATCACGTAAGGCTGAGTCAGTTCGCGGATGTTGTTCTTCTCGCCGAAAGATCGGACCAGCCTTGCGTCTCTGAGAAGACTATCGGGCAAATTTAAATTCGCCCATGCCCACAGCCAGTTCTGTGCCTTTGCGTTCGTGGAACCGGCGAGCTGGATTCCGGTGATCACCTTGGTCGCCCCATCCTGGGAGAACAAGAGGCTTCCGTTCTTCAAGTCATAGCGCGACCAGTGGCCAATGCGGAATTCTTTCTCCAAGCGGCTATTCTTGGATTCCAACTGCTCGATTGCCTCGTCGCGCCAAGCAGAATACCAGTTTGGCTCCATTTCCCCCTCGCCCAATCAGACGGCTCTTTATGACACACGGAGCGTCCTTCGCACCGCATCGCGCCAGCCTGCCAGCTTGGTGGATCGGATCGAGCTATTCATATCAGGCTCGAACCGTCGCTCAAGTGCCCAGCTTTTCGCAAACTCCCTCGCCGCGGGCCACACGCCCGCCTTCGAGCCGGCGAGCCAGGCGGCCCCCAGCGCGGTCGTCTCGAGAATGGTCGGCCGATCGACCGGCGCATCGAGAATGTCGGCTAGGCGCTGCATGGTCCAGTCTGAAGCCACCATGCCGCCATCGACCCTCAGCACCGTCTTTGCCTTGGCGCCCTTCCAATCCTTGTGCATGGCATCGAGCAGGTCGCGGGTCTGGTAGGCAACGGATTCCAAAGCCGCTCGGGCGAACTCGGCCGGACCGGAATTTCGGGTCAGCCCGAAGATGGCGCCACGGGCCTCGGCATCCCAATGCGGCGCGCCTAGGCCGACAAAGGCCGGCACCAGATAGACGTTCTGCGTCGGATCGGCTTCAGCCGCGAGCTCGCCGCTCTGCTCGGCCTTGCCGATCACCTTGATGCCGTCGCGCAGCCACTGCACGGCAGCTCCAGCAATGAAGATCGAGCCTTCCAGTGCATAAGTGGTCTTGCCGTTCAACCGGTAGGCGACGGTCGTCAACAGCCGGTTTTTCGAACGCACCAGATCGCTGCCGGTGTTGAGCAGCGCAAAACAGCCTGTGCCGTAGGTGGATTTCATCATGCCCGGCTCGAAACAGGCCTGGCCGATGGTCGCTGCATGCTGGTCACCGGCAACGCCGAGGATTCTTATCCCGGCGCCAAACAGGTTTTTTTCTGTGATTCCATAATCATCGGCGCAATCCTTGACTTGCGGCAGCATCGCGGCCGGGATGCGCAGGATGGAAAGCAGTTCGTCGTCCCAGGCATTCTTCTCGATGTTGTAGACCAGCGTGCGCGAGGCGTTGGTGGCGTCGGTGGCGTGAACCTTGCCGCCGGTCAGCCGCCAGATCAAAAAACTGTCGATGGTACCGGCCAGCAATTCGCCCTTCTCGGCACGTTTCCTCGCGCCCTTCACCTTGTCCAGCATCCAGGCGATCTTGGTGCCCGAGAAATAGGGGTCGAGCAGAAGCCCTGTCTTGCGTGTAAATTTCTTCTCCAGCCCCTGCTTCTTCAGCTTCTGGCACAGCGGTGCCGTGCGGCGGTCCTGCCACACGATGGCATTGTGGATCGGTTTGCCGGTCGCCTTGTCCCAGATGACGACGGTCTCGCGCTGATTGGTGATGCCGATCGCCGCCACATCGGAAGCCTCGCGGCCAGCGGCCTTCAGTGCAGCCTTCACGGTGGTCATGACGCTCGCCCAGATCTCTTCGGGATCGTGCTCGACCCAGCCGGAAGCCGGATAGTGCTGGGCGAATTCCTTCTGCCCGCCGCCGACGACCTTCATCTGGCCGTCGAACAGGATCGCCCGGGTCGATGTCGTCCCCTGGTCGATTGCCAGCACAAAACCGCTCATTCCCACATCCTCCGCCTTGATACAAACAGGGGAGACGGCAATGTGCCGCCTCCCCAATTTTCACACGGGCGCGAACGCCCGCATGGGACAGTCCTATTTCTGCCAGCTCTTCACCAGTTCGTCGTAGTTGATGGTGATGGGCTTTTCCTTCTCGTTCTCGATCTTGAGCTGAGGCGCGAGATTGCCTTTCTTAACCGCGTCGGCATTCCAGTAGGCGAGGTCATGCTCTTCGGCCATCTTCGGGCCGATATCGCCCTGGACGCCCGACTTCTCGATGCGGGTCATGACCTTTTCCTGCTCGCCGCAGAGCGAGTCCATCGCTTCCTGCGCGGTCTTGGCACCCGACGACGCATCGCCGATCGCCTGCCACCAGAGCTGTGCCAGCTTCGGATAATCAGGCACGTTGGTGCCGGTCGGCGACCACTGCACGCGAGCCGGCGAGCGATAGAACTCGATCAAGCCGCCGAGTTTCGGCGCGCGCTCGGTGAAGCTCTTGTCGTGGATCGTGCTCTCGCGGATGAAGGTCAAGCCGACATGGCTCTTCTTCACATCCACGGTCTTCGAGGTGACGAACTGCGCATAGAGCCAGGCGGCCTTGGCGCGGTCTGTCGGCGTCGACTTCATCAGGGTCCAGGAACCGACGTCCTGATAGCCGAGCTTCATGCCGTCCTTCCAATAGACGCCATGCGGCGACGGCGCCATGCGCCATTTCGGCGTGCCGTCGTCGTTCAACACTGCCTTGGCGCCGGCGTCGACCATCGAAGCGGTGAAGGCGGTGTACCAGAATATCTGCTGGGCAACTGCGCCCTGCGCCGGGACCGGTCCGGACTCGGAGAAAGTCATGCCCTGGGCTTCAGCCGGTGCATAGGCCTTCAGCCAGTCGAGATATTTCTGAATCGAATAAACGGCGGCCGGGCCATTGGTGTCGCCGCCGCGTGCCGTGCAGGAGCCGACCGGACGAGAGTTTTCGTCGACCTTGATGCCCCATTCGTCGACCGGCAGGCCGTTCGGCAGGCCCTTGTCGCCGTTGCCGGCCATCGACAGCCAGGCGTCGGTGAACCGCCAGCCGAGCGACGGATCCTTCTTGCCGTAGTCCATGTGGCCATAGACTTTCTTGCCGTCGATCTCGCGGCCGGTGAAGAATTCGGCGATGTCCTCATAGGCCGACCAGTTGACGGGAACGCCGAGGTCGTAACCGTATTTGGCCTTGAAGTCGGCCTTGTTCTTCTCGTCGTTGAACCAGTCGTAACGGAACCAGTAGAGGTTGGCGAACTGCTGGTCGGGCAGCTGATAAAGCTTCTTGTCCGGAGCTGTTGTGAACGAGGTGCCGATGAAATCCTTCAGGTCGAGGTTCGGGTTGGTGACATCCTTGCCGTCGCCCGCCATCCAGTCGGTCAGGTTGCGCACCTGCTGGTAGCGCCAGTGGGTGCCGATCAGGTCGCTGTCGTTGACCCAGCCGTCATAAAGATTCTGGCCGGTCTGCATCTGGGTCTGAATCTTCTCGACGACGTCGCCTTCCTGGATGACGTCATGCGTGATCTTGATGCCGGTGATGGCGGTAAAGGCTGGCGCCAGCACCTGCGATTCATACTGATGCGTGGCGATGGTTTCGGAGACGACCTTGATGTCCATGCCGGCGAACGGCTTGGCTGCGTCGATAAACCACTGCATTTCGGCTTCCTGGTCGGCGCGCGAAAGCGTCGAGAGCGGACCTATCTCCTTGTCCAGAAAGGCTTTTGCCTCGTCCATCCCGGCGTAGGCATTGCCCGCGCCGAGCAATAGGACAAGGGCAGTCGTTGATGTTAAAAATTGCCGTCGCATGTGTTTCCTCCACTGTTTCAGGTTTCAAGTGCGATCTGGAGCGGCCGCCGGCACGCGGTCGCTCCAACAGTTTCCCCCTCTATACGTAGCGGAACACGCCGACGGCGTAGACCACGGAGAGAGCGAGAGCCCACCACAGGTTGGGTCCGACAAGACCCAGCCAAGCGAGATGGATAAAGGCGCTGCCAAGCAGCGACAGGAAAAGACGGTCGCCGCGCGTCGTCTCGAAGCGCAGGATGCCGTCGCGCGGATTGCCGCCTGGCGAGGCGTATTCCCACACTGCCATGCCGCACAGCAGCAGAAGAATGGTGCCGAAGAAGGCCGCCGTCGGCCACGTCCACGCCATCCAGGAGAGGTCGAGGTTCATGGTCACACCCTCCCAAGGGCAAAGCCCTTGGCGATATAGTTGCGCACGAACCAGATGACGAGCGCGCCGGGGATCAGCGTCAGCACGCCGGCGGCGGCGAGCAGGCCCCAGTCCATGCCGGCGGCGGAAACCGTGCGGGTCATTGTCGCTGCGATCGGCTTTGCGTCGGTGGTGGTCAGCGTGCGCGCGATCAACAGTTCCACCCATGAAAACATGAAGCAGAAGAAGCAGGCGACGCCGATGCCGCTGGCGATCAGCGGCATGAATATCTTGATGAAGAACCGCGGAAAGGAATAACCGTCGATATAGGCTGTCTCGTCGATTTCCTTCGGCACGCCCGACATGAAACCTTCCAGGATCCACACCGCCAGCGGCACGTTGAACAGGCAGTGCGCCAGTGCCACCGCTATGTGCGTGTCGATGAGGCCGAAGGCCGAATAGAGCTGGAAGAAGGGCAGCGCGAACACGGCCGGCGGCGCCATGCGGTTGGTCAGCAGCCAGAAGAACAGATGCTTGTCGCCAAGGAAGCGATAGCGCGAGAAAGCGTAAGCCGCCGGCAGAGCCACCGACACCGAAATCACCATGTTCATGACGACATAGGTGATCGAGTTGATGTAGCCGGAATACCACGCTTTCTGCGTGAAGATGGTGACGTAGTTGGCGATCGTCGGTGCGTGCGGGTAAAGCGTCAGCGAGTTGACGATCTCGGCATTGGTCTTGAAGCTCATGTTGATGAGCCAGTAGATCGGCAGCAGCAGAACGATGATGTAGAGCGTTGGCACGATCCACCACCAACGCGATTCCTCGCCGCGCCGGCGCATCCGCCGGTCGAGTTCGCCCTGTGACAGCGAACTGGCGAGCCCCCCTTCCGCCGCGGTGGTCCGGCTCATTGCATTGCGCTCGGTGCGTTCGTTGGCGCCAGCCATATCAGCGCTCCGCGTCGTAGTTGGTCATCACGGTGTAGAATACCCATGACAACAACAGGATGATGAGGAAGTAGACCAGCGACATTGCCGCCGCCGGACCAAGGTCGAACTGGCCGAGTGCCGTCTTGACGAGGTCGATCGACAGGAACGTCGTCGAGTTGCCCGGACCGCCGCCGGTGACGACGAAGGGTTCGGTATAGATCATGAAGCTGTCCATGAACCGCAGCAGCACGGCGATCAGAAGCACGCGCTGCATCTTCGGCAACTGAATGTAACGAAAGACCGCCCAGCGCGACGCACCGTCGATCTTGGCCGCCTGGTAGAATGCATCCGGGATCGAGACCAGGCCGGCATAGCAGAGCAGCACGACAAGGCTCGTCCAGTGCCAGACATCCATGATGATGATCGTCACCCAGGCGTCGAATGGATCCTGCACATAATTGTAGTCTATGCCGATCGCGTTGAGGTAGTAGCCCATCAGACCGATATCGCTGCGCCCGAACACCTGCCAGATGGTGCCGACCACGTTCCACGGTATCAGCAGCGGCAGCGACATCAGCACCAGGCAGACCGGCACGCCCCAGCCCTTTTTCGGCATGTTGAGCGCGATGAAGATGCCGAGCGGCACTTCGATCGCCAGGATGATGAAGGAAAAGATCAGGTTGCGAACCATCGCTTCCCAGAAGCGGCTGGACGAGAGCAGTTCCTCGAACCATTCGGTGCCTGCCCAGGTGAAGACATTGTTGCCGAACGTGTCCTGCACCGAATAGTTGACGACCGTCATCAGCGGGATGACCGCGGTGAAGGCCACCAGCACCAGCACCGGCAGCACCAGGAACCAGGCCTTGTTGTTCCAGGTCTTTTCCATCTACGCCCCCATCTCGACGCGCCAGGAATCGGCATAGATGTTGATGCCGGCCGGGTCGAACCGCACCTTTGGTTCGGCGGGTACGGTTTCGTCCTCGCCGATGACCGCCGCGATGTCGCGGCCTTCCAGCTTGGCGCGCACCACCTTGTGGCGGCCGACATCCTCGACCTTGGTGATTGAAACGGCCATTCCATCGCAGCCCAGCCGCACATATTCCGGGCGGATACCAAGCTCGACCGCGCCGCTGCCCGCCTTCGGTACTCCAGGCAATTCGATCCGTTGCGAGCCGAGCGTCGCCGTCCTGCCATCGATTGCCACCGGCATGACGTTCATGCCTGGCGAGCCAATGAAATAGCCGACAAAAGTGTGACGCGGCCGCTCGAACAGTTCCGCCGGCGTGCCGATCTGCACGATGCCGCCGTCATACATCACCACCACCTGGTCGGCGAAGGTCAGCGCCTCGGTCTGGTCGTGCGTGACATAGACCATCGTGTAACCGAAGCGGCGGTGGAGCTGTTTCAACTGCGAGCGCAGCACCCATTTCATGTGCGGATCGATGACGGTCAGCGGTTCGTCGAACAGGATGGCGTTGACGTCCGAGCGCACCAGCCCACGGCCGAGCGAGATCTTCTGCTTCTGATCGGCTGTCAGGCCCCTTGCCTTCTTTTTCGCCCACGAGGCCAGGTCGATCATATCGAGCGTCTCGCGCACCTTGCGGTCGACATCTGGTTCCGGCACGCCGCGATTGCGCAGCGGGAAGGCCAGGTTGTCGTAGACGGTCATGGTGTCGTAGATGACCGGGAACTGGAACACCTGCGCGATGTTGCGCTCCTGCGTCGACAGCGTGGTCACGTCCCTGCCATTGAACAGCAACTGGCCGTGCGAGGGGTGAAGCAGTCCGGATATGATGTTGAGCAGCGTGGTCTTGCCGCAGCCGGACGGCCCAAGCAGCGCATAGGCACCCCCATCCTCGAAAATGTGGTGCACTTCGCGTAGTGCGAAATCGGCATCCGTGCGCGGGTTCGGCAGATAGGAATGCCTGACATGGTTGACGTCGATGCGTGCCATATCGCCCCTCCTAAGCCGCCAGCTTCGGCGCGGTCACGGCCTGGCCGTGCTCGTCGAAGACCATGATGTGACGCGGGTCGATGAACACCTCGACCACCGCGTCGGTCTCGAAATCCCTGATGCCGTGGGTCAACATCACCCAGCGGGCATCGGCAAAGTCGAGATGGATGAAGCTCTCGGACCCGGTGATTTCGGTGATGGTGACCTTTGCCCGCACCGGCACCGCGGAGACATTGGGCCGATCGAGCGAAAGATGGTGCGGCTGGAAGCCGATCGTATAGTTCGTATCGGCGATGCCGACGAGTTCCGCCGGCACCGGCAGCTTGACCCCGCCCTCGAGCAGAAAATCCGCTCCCTTTTTGGCCAGCACGATGGTGTTGAGCGGCGGATCGGCGAAGGTCCTGGCCGTCACCAGATCCACCGGTTTGCGGAACACGTCGATGGTCGGCCCGAACTGGGTGATGCGGCCTTCCGACAGCGTTGCCGTGTTGCCGCCGAGCAGCAGTGCCTCATGCGGCTCGGTGGTGGCATAAACGAAGATGGTGCCGGCGGCGGCAAAGATCCTTGGCAGTTCCGCCCGCAATTCCTCGCGCAGCTTGTAGTCGAGATTGGCAAGCGGTTCGTCGAGCAGCACCAGGCTGGCATTCTTGACGATGGCACGCGCCAGCGCTGTGCGCTGCTGCTGGCCGCCCGACAGGCTGAGCGGCGTGCGGTCGAGATAGGCGGTTAGCTTGAGGAGAGCCGCCGCTTCGCGCACCTGACTGTCGATCTTGCGCTGCTCGACGCCGGCCACCCTGAGCGGCGAGGCGATATTGTCATAGACGGTCATCGCCGGATAGTTGATGAACTGCTGGTAGACCATGGCGATTTTGCGCTTCTGCACCGGCGTGCCGGTGACATTCTGGCCGTCGAACCAGACCGAGCCGGAAGTCGGCACATCGAGGCCGGCCATCAGCCGCATCAAGCTGGTCTTGCCAGAAAGCGTGGGCCCGAGCAAAACGTTGAGCGAGCCGTGCTGAAGCGTCAGCGACACATCGCGGATGTGCTCGACCGCACCCACCGTCTTGGTGACGTTCCTCAGTTCCAGCATGACGCCTCCTCCCAGGCTTTCCGCATCAGCTCAAAACCTTCTTCATTCAGCAGCCGCGACATGCCGTCGGCTTATGCCGCGCATGAATTCATCGAGCGATGCCACCTGCTCGCGGCCGAGATGCAGGCCGCGCTTGGTCCTGCGCCACAGTACATCTTCAGCCGTGATAGCCCATTCGTTTTCAACGAGGTAACGTATCTCGGCCTCGTAGAGATCGGCACCGAAATTGCGGCCCAGATCAGCATTCGATTTGGCCAGGCCCAGAAGAACCTGCGCTCGCGTGCCGTAAAGCCGGGTCAGCCGGCGGGCCAGGCGTGCGTCGAGGAACGGATAGGCCGATTTCAGCTTCGCCACCTGCGCATCGAAACCGGCGGCGGGAAAATCGCCGCCTGGCAGCGGCGCATCTGATGTCCACGGCTTGCCGCGCTTGCCGAGAAACCCTTCGATCTTCTCCAGCATCGATTCCGACAGCCGGCGATAGGTGGTGATCTTGCCGCCAAACGCGTTGACCAGCGGCGCGGCGCCCTCGCCGCCATCGGCCTTCAGCACATAGTCGCGTGTCGCTTCCTGTGCCTTGGAGGCGCCGTCATCATAGAGCGGACGCACGGCCGAATAGGTCCAGACGATGTCCGAGCGCTTGACCGGAACCGCGAAATACTCGCTGGCCGCCGCACAGAGATAATCGGTCTCTGTGTCGCTGATCTTCACATCATGCGGATCGCCGGGATAATCCTGATCGGTGGTGCCGATCAGCGTGAACTCGTCCTCGTAGGGAATGGCGAAGATGATGCGGCCATCCTTGTTCTGGAAGAAATAGGCGCGCGGATCGTCGAACTTCTTGGCGATGACGATGTGGCTGCCCTGCACGAGGCGAACATTGTGAACGTCATTCTGCCCGACGACGCCGGACAGCACGTGGTCGACCCAAGGACCCGCCGCATTGACCAGCAACCGGGCCTTGACCTCTTCGGTCTCGCCGGTCTGCAGGTTCTCGATCTTTATCGTCCAGATGCCGCCTTCGCGGCGGGCTCCAATCACTTTCGTGCGGGTCCGGATCGTTGCGCCCCGGTCAGCGGCGTCCCGTGCATTCAGCGTCACCAGCCGCGCATCGTTGACCCAGCCGTCGGAATATTCGAAAGCCTTTTTGAACAATGGTTTCAAAGGCTTGCCGGCCGGGTCGCTCGACATGTCGAGCGTCCTGGTCGCCGGCAGCAATTTGCGCCCGCCAATGTGGTCGTAAAGGAAAAGGCCAAGCCGGATCAGCCAGGCGGGGCGCAGGCCCTTGGCATAGGGCAGCACGAAGCGCATCGGCCAGATGATGTGCGGCGCGTTCTTCCACAGAACCTCGCGCTCCATGAGCGCCTCGCGCACCAGGCGGAATTCGTAGAATTCGAGATAGCGCAGCCCGCCATGGATCAGCTTGGTCGAGCCGGACGAGGTTCCGCTGGCGAGATCGTTCATCTCGGCGAGAAAGACCGAAAAACCGCGCCCAACGGCATCACGGGCGATGCCGCAACCGTTGATGCCGCCGCCTATGACGAAAATGTCCCGGACTGAAGATGTGTCCACTTAGCTCCTCCACGATTTCGCATTGCACCATTTTGGGTCTTTTGCGAAACCGTTGCGGAATTATTTCGAACTCATAACGAATGTCAAACGAAATATCACCTGCGAGAAGACCGTGGAATCATCTCAGCCAAGCGATGTCTCGATCAGCTGAACCTCGGCCTCCTGGCAGATCTTGCGTACCGAAGCGATATCGCAGCGATCGGTTATGAAGGTGTTGACCTGCGACAGGTGACCGATGCGCACCGGCGCCGTACGCTCGAATTTGGTCTGGTCGGATACAAGGATGACATGCCTGGCATTGGCGATAATCGCTTGCGCCACCTTGACCTCGCGAAAATCGAAATCGAGCAAGGCGCCATCATGATCGATGGCCGAGGCGCCGATGACAGCATAGTCGACCTTGAACTGCCTGATGAAATCGACCGCCGCCTCGCCGACGACACCCCCGTCCGAGCCGCGCACCACTCCGCCCGCAATCACCACCTCGATCGACGGGTAGATGCGCATCCTATTGGCAACATTGATGTTATTGGTGATGACCATCAGGCCCTCGTGATCGAGTAGCGCCTTGCTGACCGCCTCGGTCGTGGTGCCGATGTTGATGAACAGCGAGGCGTTGTCGGGGATCAACCTGGCCGCCGCGCGGCCAATCGCTTCCTTCTCGTCGGCCGCGATCTTGCGCCTGGCTTCATACTCCATGTTCTCGATACCAGACGGGAACAAGGCGCCGCCATGGATGCGCGAAAGCAGCCGCTGGTCGCACAAATCGTTGAGGTCCTTGCGTATGGTCTGCGGCGTCACGTTGAAATGCGTGGCCAGATCATCGACCAGCACGCGACCATGATCCTTGGCCATCTGGATGATTTCGGCATGGCGTGGCGATAGATACATGGGCGACCTCCCGCTTTCGTTTTTCTTGCTTATAGTGGAAAACGAAACCGATGAAAAGGCGCAAGCCGGCTAACGAAATCCGATGATTGTACGGGTGAACCTCGGCGCGACCTTGACCCAGCCTTTTCAGGCCATGGCACGCGCTATTTCGGTGATGACGGTGAAAGCGGCGTCGACGTCCTCTGCCGTGGCATCGAACTGACCGACCTGGAAGCGGATCGCCACCCTCCCATCGACTTTCGTTTGCGTCAGGTAGATGCGGCCATCGTCGTTGATCGCATTGACCAGCCTCAGATTGTGCTCGTCGGCATCGGCGCCCGCTGCAGCCTTGTGCCGGAACGAAAACAGCGACAGCATTGGCTCGCTGACGATTTCGAAATCCGGCTCCCTTGCCAGACGCAGCGCAAGGCCTTCGCTCCAGGCGACATGGTTGCGGATCATGGTTCGCAGGTTTTCCAGTCCATGGGCGCGCAGCAGAAACCAAAGCTTCAGCGCCCGGAAGCGCCGACCAAGCGGCACCGACCATTCGGAGTAGTTGATGATGCCGTCGCGGCCATGCGTCTTGAGGAATTCGGGCTTGATGGCCAGCGTGCGAACGAGGTCCTCAGGCTGGCGAATGAACTGCATCGAGCAGTCGAATTGCGCGCCCAGCCATTTGTGCGGGTTGAAGACGATGGAATCCGCAAGCTCGGCGCCGGCCCAGAAATGTCGAAATTCCGGGCAGATCATCGCCGACCCGGCCCAGGCGGCATCGACATGCAGGTAGAGCCCGTGCCGCCTGGCAATCTCCGCAACCGCTGCAATATCGTCCGTGCCGCCGGTGCTGGTGCCGCCGACGCTGGCGATGATGCCGGCGGGCAGCATGCCGGCCTCGCGATCGGCGACGATTGCCGCTTCGAGTGCGGCCGCTTCCATGGCGCGAAAACGGCCGGCGACCGGAATGCGCACGAGATTGTCCTCGCCTATCCCTGACACCCAGATCCCCCGATCGATCGAAGTGTGCACCTGGTCGGAGGAATAGATGCGCAACCGCCCCTGCCCGGCCAAGCCTTTTTTGTTGCCTTGCCAGTCCAGCGCCCGCTCGCGCATGGTCAACACCGCGTTGAGTGTCGCCGACGAGGCCGAATCCTGGATGACGCCGGAGAAACCCTCCGGCAAGCCGAGCGCCTGGCGCATCCAGTCGACGGTCCGCGTTTCAAGCTCGGTCGCCGCCGGCGACGTCTGCCAAAGCATGCATTGCGCGGCCATCGCCGACACCAGGTATTCAGCCACCACCGAGACGGGCGCCGCGTTGGCCGGAAAATAGGCGAAGAAGCGCGGGTGCTGCCAATGCGTCATCCCCGGCACGATCTTCTCTTCGAAGTCGGCGAAAATCCTGTCCATCGGCTCCGCGTCTTCGGGCGGCGACGCCTCGATGCTCCTGAAAATGTCGCCCGGCTCGACCAGCGGCCGCACCGGCCGCTCACGCAGATTGTTGCGATAATCGGCACCCCAATCGGCGGCACGTTGCGACCATTGCCGGAAATCATCATTGTTCATCTTGTCCTCCCGACATGATCTTTCGCCGCCGGTGACGCGCCGGCTTTTGCGAACGGCGAGATATGCGGACTAGCCAGGAAAATCCGGCAGGCTGGCGAACGCCGTCTTCAGGGCATTCGACCATCCGTCGGAGATCGTGCGGTAATACTGGTCGTCCTGGGCGATCCGCTTTTTCAGACCAACCTGAAAGGCGCCCTGTTCCAGGAAAAGCAGGTCGAGCGGCAAGCCGACCGACAGGTTCGACTTCAGCGTCGAATCGAACGACACCAGCAGGAGTTTCACCGTCTCGGCGAGGCTCATCGTCTTTTCGTAAGCGCGGATGATGATCGGCTTGCCGTATTTGGTTTCCCCGATCTGAAAGAACGGCGTGTCGTCGGTCGATTCGATGAAATTGCCTTCGGGATAGATCATGAACAGCCGCGGCGGGCTGCCCTTGATCTGCCCACCGAGGATGAAGGAGGCATTGAAATAGGAATCGGCTTTCTCGCCCGCTGGTGACGATTGCGCGATCACTTCCTTGACCGTGTCGCCGACCAGCCGCACCGTCTGGTACATGGATGGCGTTTCGAGCAGCTTCTCGTGGCGGTCGGTCACCGCCTTGGTGCGTTCGTCGAGCAGGCTGACCACGGCCTGCGTCGTCGCCAGATTGCCGGCCGACATCAAAACGATGACGCGCTCGCCCGGCTGCTCCCAGACGTGCATCTTCTTGAAGGTCGAGATAGAATCCATCCCGGCATTGGTGCGCGTGTCCGACATGAACACGAGCCCGCGATCGATCTTGAGGCCGACGCAATAGGTCATGGAATCTCTTGAGGCAGTAATCCCTGGGGGATTACTGCTCTACCGTGACGGTGACCGCAAGCAGTTCTTCCGCCTGTCCCAGTCGAATTCCCGACACCGGCGAAGCGTCACGGTAATCGCGGCCGGTGGCCACCTTCACATAGCGTTCGTCGGGAGAAATACCATTGGCGGGATCGAAGGCAACCCAGCCGAGGCCCGTGACATGGGCTTCGGCCCAGGCGTGGCTCGCCGCCTGCTCCACCGCCGCATCCATCATCAGATAGCCGCTGACATAGCGGGCCGGAAATCCCATGGCGCGTGCGGCGGCGGCAAAGATGTGGCTATGATCCTGGCAAACCCCGGTCTTCAGCATCAAGGCCTCTTCGGCCGGAGTCGTCGCATTGGTGGTTCCCGGCGTGTAGGCGACGCGCTCGCCGATGGCGGCCATCAGCCGGTGCAGCCTGTCAAGGTCGGTGCCCTTGCCGAGCGCCTCGGCAAGATCACGGATGCCGCCGCCTATGGTGGTCAAAGCGGTCTCCTGCGCGAACAACCAGAGTGGCGCGAAGCCTTGATGCGGCCCGCTGACACCTGATGTATCGCGCGTCACCACCTCGCCCAACGCTTCGACTGTGATGAAGTCGTGATCACCCTCGACGCTCAGCAGCCTGCTATCGTTGCCATAATGGTCGGTAAATCGCACTTCCTCGCGCGCGCCCTCGACCTTCAGCGCCCAGGACAGCACGGTCTGGGTCGGCCCGCTCATGGGAAGCAGCCGTAGCCTCTGGAGCAAATACTGCACCGGTGCGTCGTAGCGGTATTCTGTCCGGTGCGTGATTTTCAGCCGCATGGCAATCTTCCGTTCGAGTGCATGATCCCTGGCGAAAGCCGGTACCCACCTTTCGCTGACGCGGTCCTTCGGTTCGGGATCATGTTTCAATAAAACCTGTAGTCTTGCGCGATCTCGTCGCCGAGCCTGGTGTTGTCGCGGATGAACCCGGCCAGGAACTCATGCAGGCCGGCGTCGAATATATCCTTGATCGACCCTGCCCCCAGCATCGCCTGCGTTTTTTCCGCCGTTGCGTGACACGCATGGCGCTCGCCATAGTCGTCGGAGAGAAACTTCAGATGCTCTGCCAGGAAGCGATAGCAGAAGGTCAGCGATCGCGGCATGCGGACATTGAGGATCAGGTAGTCGGCAATGTTGGTCGGCTTGTAGTCGGCGTCATAGACCCAGCGGTAGGAGCGATGCGCCGACACCGAGCGCAGGATCGATTCCCACTGATAGTTGTCGAGCGTCGAGCCGACCCAGGAGATCGACGGCAAAAGCACGTAGTATTTCACGTCGAGGATGCGGGCGGTGTTGTCGGCGCGCTCGACGTAGGTGCCGAGCTGCGAGAAGTCGAAGATCTCGTTGCGCAGCATGGTGCCGTAGAACGAGCCGCGGATCAGCGCGGTCTCGCGCTTGATCGCATCGAGCACGTTGGGCAGGTCGCGCTCGTCGATTGGCCTCGCCAGCATCCGTTTCAGCGCCATCCAGGCTTCGTTGATGCTCTCCCACGTCTCGCGCGTCAGCGCAGTGCGCACCATGCGGGCATTGTTGCGGGCAGTCTCGATCGACGACATCGTGCTCGATGCGTTCGACGTGTCGCGCAAAAGGAAGTCGGAGACATTGGCCGCCGTATAGTCCGGGTATTTCTGCTTGAAGGCGACGTCGGAGCCGGCGCTGAGCAGCACCGAATTCCACTCCTCCGACGCGCTCTGGGTGCGAGTGAGCGCCATACGCAGCCCGGCGTCGACCAGCCGCGCCATGTTTTCGGCCCGCTCGATATAGCGGTTCATCCAATAAAGTCCGTTCGCGGTGCGGCCGAGAAGCATGTCAATGTGCTCCGATGAGCGAATAGCGAGTAGCGAATAGCGAATAGCGAATAGGGGAAAATTAGCTTCATGTTCTTTGCTGCAGGCTCCTGATCATAGAATGCAGCATCTTCCCTATCTCGTCGGCTTGTTTGAGCAAACGCGCAACCTCGACTTCGACCATCAAACCTATTTTTCCTGACACGATTAGGTGCGTTTCCAACTCTTTCAGGGATCCCTGAGCGATACGTAGAAACTGAATGAATGAGCCGGTATTTTCTCGCCCATGTCCTTCGGCAATATTCGCGGCAATCGATACGGACGACCGGCGCATTTGTGAGGTCATTCCGTAGACTTCACTGTTTGGAAAGGCCTTCGTTGCCGAATAGCAATCTACCGCCAAGTCAACGGCCGCTTTCCAAACAATCAGGTCTCTGTAAGAATTTATCGTCGTCTCGTCCCCCTTTTCTCTACCCTACTCGCTATTCGCTACTCCCTATTCGCTCATTAATCATCCAGCACCCAAGTGTCTTTTGTCCCGCCGCCCTGAGAGGAATTCACCACCAGCGAGCCTTCCTTCAGCGCAACGCGCGTCAGCCCGCCGGGCACGATCTGGATGCGATCGGACACCAGCACATAGGGCCTGAGATCGACGTGGCGCGGCGCCAGGCCCTTTTCAGTCAGGATCGGACAGGTCGAGAGCGCGAGCGTCGGCTGGGCGATGTAATTAGACGGTTTGGCTTGCAGCTTCTTGGCAAAATCCTGACATTCCTTCTTGGTCGCGGCCGGTCCGACCAGCATGCCGTAGCCACCCGAACCATGCACTTCCTTGATCACCAGCTCGTGGATATGCTCGAGCACATATTTCAGGCTGTCCGGCTCCGAACAGCGCCAGGTCGGGATGTTGCCGAGGATTGCCTTGCGGCCGGTGTAGAATTCGACGATCTCGGGCATATAGGAATAGATCGCCTTGTCGTCGGCGATGCCGGTTCCCGGTGCGTTGGCGATGGTGATGTTACCGGCGCGGTATACATCCATGATGCCGGGTATGCCGAGAGCTGAATCCGGCCTGAAGGTCAGCGGGTCCAGGAAAGAATCATCCACGCGGCGGTAAAGAACGTCGATCTGCTTGTAGCCTTCGGTCGTGCGCATCGCGACATGTCCATCGACGACGCGCAGATCCTGCCCCTCCACCAGTTGCACACCCATCTGGTCGGCAAGGAAGGCGTGTTCGAAATAGGCGGAATTGAAACTGCCGGGCGTCAGCACCGCGATGGTCGGCGCACCCTTGGTGTTCTGCGGCCGCACCGCCGCCAGCGACTGCCGCAGAAGCTGCGGGTAATTCTCCACCGGCCGCACCTTGATCTTCTGGAACAGCTCGGGGAACAGTTGCATCATCGTTTCGCGGTTCTCCAGCATGTAGGAGACACCGGACGGCGTGCGCGCATTGTCCTCCAGCACATAGAACTCATCCTCGCTGATACGCACGATGTCGACGCCGATGATGTGGGTATAGACCCCGGCCGGCGGCCGCACGCCGATCATTTCCGGCAGGAATGCCTCGTTCCTGGCGATCAGGTCCCTGGGAACGCGGCCGGCGCGAAGGATTTCCTGGCGATGGTAGATGTCGTCGAGGAAGGCGTTCAGCGCCTGTACGCGCTGCTCGATGCCTTGCGTCAGGCGACGCCACTCATTGCCTGAAATGATGCGGGGAACGATATCGAACGGGATCAGCCGCTCGGATGCTTCCTGCTCGCCATAAACGGCAAAGGTGATGCCGGTCTTGCGGAAGACGCGTTCGGCGTCCTGCATCTTTTCGGTAAGTCTGGCTGGATCCTGCTCCTTCAGCCAGCGATCGTAAGCCGAATACGGTCGTCTAAGTCCGGAAACCTCCGGAAGCATTTCATCGAACGCTGCCAATCGCATACTCCCCTGTGACGCCATTTCACTGGCGTCGTTGGAGAAAATCAAGCGCAATCGGTGATTTGGGAGATCCTGACGATCAGTATGTTGCGGCTGCCTAAAATTGAGGCAGCTGAAATATGAGCTTGATCAGGCTCTGCCTCATGCCCGGGCAAATGCCCCGCGCTGCTAGAAGGCGCGGAAGGTGACGACGGTGAACGTGTCCTTGATGCCGGGAAGAATCTGCACCTTCTCATTGACGAAATGACCGACATCTTCCTCATCGCCGACATAGAATTTGGCGAGCAGATCGTAATTGCCGGCGGTGGAGTAGATTTCCGAGGCGATCTCGGCGTCGGCAAGCGCGCTGGCAACCTCATAGGATTTGCCCAGCTCGCATTTGATCTGCACGAAAAACGCCTTCATGGCTTCGTCTCGCTAAACTTCCAAGTCCAGCGGCCCTTCTGGCAGACTGGAGCCGGCCTTTCAAGCGTTGGAATGCGCACTTAGCCGGCGCCTACCTTGGCCGCGGCCTCGCGCAGCATGCTCTCTCCCTCAGGGTCCACCATGAGCGCACCGCCTTAGAGGAAACTTACGCGTAGGAATTCGCCAAGCCGGGACGAATATTGCCGCCCGCTGAAACCGTGAAGCGCCGTCACCCGTATGTTAGGATGCCTCCCGCAACAGCTTTTCTGCAGGCGGCGTTTCGGGAACGGTGGAGACAGGCCATGCGTCGCGCCATTTTTGCATTCTCGTTCGTTTCGCTCATGCTGGCTTCCCAGGCGTTTGCCGGCGACGCCGAGATCAAGACTGGTCAAGCCGTCATCGACGGTCAATTGAAGGCCCTCATCGCCAATGACGGCGCCAAGGCCTACAGCTTCGCCGCCCCGAACGTGAAGCAGGTCTTCCCGACCGTCGAGGCCTTCATGAACATGGTTACCAACGGCTACCCACCGGTGCGCAAGCCGCAGTCCTATTCCTTCGGCAAGTTCGAGGAGACCGGCCCGGGTTCGATCGTCCAGCACGTGCTGATCGTCGGCCCCGACGGCAAGGACTACGAGGCGGTCTACACGCTGCAGCAACAGCCCGACGGCACGTTCCAGATCACCGGCTGCAGCCTGCGCGCTTCGAACTCGCTGAGCACCTGAACGCTGCAGCGTCGGTGCGTTACAACGCCGGGATGTCGCCTCTCGCCCAGCCTCCGGTGATATCGGCGCCGCGTGCCTCGAAGCTGCCCGCGTCGATCGCGGCCCGGATATCCTGCATCAGCTTCTGGTAGTAGGAAAGGTTGTTCCAGGTCAGCAGCATCGCCCCGAGCGCCTCCTGCGAGCGCACCAGATGGTGCAGATAGGCGCGCGAATAGGCGCGCGCCGCGGGGCAATCGCTCTCGTCGTCGAGCGGGCGCGGATCGTCGGCGTGGCGGGCGTTGCGCAGATTGACCTTGCCGCGCCTGGTATAGGCAAGACCATGCCGGCCGGCCCTCGTCGGCATCACGCAGTCGAACATGTCGATGCCGCGCGCCACCGATTTCAGGATATCGTCCGGCGTTCCCACGCCCATGAGATAGCGCGGCTTGTTGTCGGGCAGTTCCGGGCACGTGATGTCGAGCATGTCGAGCATCACTGCTTGCGGCTCGCCGACAGCCAGGCCGCCGACGGCATAGCCCTTCAGGTTCATCGCGCTCAGTGCCTGCGCCGAGCGCACCCTGAGCGCCGCGTTGTCACCACCCTGCACGATGCCGAACATCGCCTTGCCCGGCTGGTCGCCGAACGCCGCCTTACAGCGCTCCGCCCAGCGCAGCGACAATTCCATGGCGCGCTCGATCTCTTTCATCTCGGCGGGCAGCGCCGTGCATTCGTCGAGCTGCATCTGGATGTCGGAATCGAGCAATCCTTGAATTTCTATGGAGCGCTCCGGTGACATTTCATAAGCCGCGCCATCGATGTGCGAACGGAAGGTGACGCCTTTCTCGGTCAGCTTCCTCAGCTTCGACAGCGACATCACCTGGAATCCGCCGCTGTCGGTCAGGATCGGGTGCGGCCAGCGGGCGAATTCGTGCAGACCGCCGAGCCGCGCCACGCGCTCGGCCCCGGGCCGCAGCATTAGGTGATAGGTGTTGCCAAGGATGATGTCGGCGCCGACGCCGCGCACTTGGTCCATGTACATGGCCTTGACCGTGCCACCGGTGCCGACCGGCATGAAGGCCGGTGTGCGGATTTCGCCGCGCGGCATGTCGATCAAGCCGCGCCGCGCCTTGCCATCGGTCGCCAGCACCTTGAAGGTGAACGTCTCAGCCATTGAATTCCTTGTCGTGGACCGGCGCATCCGGCGCCTGCCTGTCGAGCGATTGGCGATATCGGATGCAGCCGCGCATGAATTTGGGCCAGGGGGGCACAGCGATCGACGGCTCGGTCTTCTCAGGCAGCAGGTCCCACAGATCGGGGTGATGCCAGCACAGATCGTGGCCTGTGGTGTCGCGGTGTGCGCGAATGCCGGCGCGCAGCTTTTTCACTTCCGCGATCAGGCTTTCGCGATCGAGGGTTTGCAGATCATCGTCCATCGCTCATCTCCGCTCGGTAAAGCAGGCTTGCGTCGCCATAGGAGTAGAACCTGTAGCGGTTCGTTATGGCATGCGCATAGGCGGCACGCATCGTGTCGAGGCCGCTGAAGGCCGAAACCAGCATGAACAGCGTCGAGCGCGGCAGATGGAAATTGGTCATCAGCATGTCGGCGGTGCGAAAGTGGTAGCCGGGCGTGATGAAGATGTCGGTCGGGCCTGACCATGGCGCCAGCGTGCCGTCTTTACGCGCCGCGCTCTCGAGCAGGCGCAGCGAAGTCGTACCCACGGCAATGATGCGCCCGCCCCTTGCCTTCGCGGCGTTGAGCGCATCGGCGGTCGCAGGGCTGACCGAGCCGATCTCGGCATGCATCTTGTGGTCGGCGGTGTCGTCCGCCTTCACAGGAAGGAACGTACCGGCGCCCACATGTAAGGTGACGAAGCGTCGCTCGACCCCCTTGGCGTCCAGCGCCGCAAAAAGCTCCGGCGTGAAATGCAGGCCAGCGGTGGGCGCGGCAACGGCACCTTCTTCCCGGGCATAGATGGTCTGGTAGTCGGCACGGTCGCGCTCGTCGTCATCGCGCTTCGAGGCGATGTAGGGCGGCAGCGGAATGTGGCCGACCGCGTGCAGCGCCTCGTCGAGGAAGGGACCGGATAGATCAAAGCCGAGCAGCGCTTCGCCGCCCTCGCCCTTCTCGATCACCGTGGCGTCGAGCTGGCCGAGGAAACAGGAATTGCCGTCATGACCGAAATGGATGCGGTCGCCGGCGGCGATGCGCTTTCCCGGCCGCATGAACGCCAGCCAACGGTCTGGAGCCATGCGCATGTGCAGCGTGGCCTCGACCTGCGCCACCGCCTCGCCGCGCCGCCTGATCCCTTTCAGCTGCGCTGGAATGACCTTGGTGTCGTTGAAGACCAGCACGTCGCCGGTGCGGAGCAAGGAGGGCAGATCGCCAACCGTGCGGTCCTCCAGCCCCTTGCCCGGATCGATGACGAGCATTTTGGCGCTGTCGCGCGGCTCCGCCGGGCGAAGCGCGATGCGCTCCTCCGGCAGGTCGAAATCAAAGAGGTCGACGCGCATCAGTACAGCCGAACGAGCAGCGCTCCGGCCAGCAGAAGCACGGCGCCGGTGATCCGGCCGAGCGAGATTTCGCGCACAGCGACGCCAAGGAAGCCGACGCGATCGATGAGCATGCCGGCGATCAACTGACCGGCCACCAGGAACGCCATCAGGGCGGCCGCACCAATGCGCGGCGTCAGGATAGTTGAAAGCGTGACGTAGAAGCCGCCGAGCATGCCGCCGGCGACGAACAACCAGGGTGCCGGCGTCTTCCAGTCGAGCGAAATCTCTTGCAGCTTCACCACCGTGACGGAGATGATGCCGAGTACGATCGCACCCGACAGGAACGAAAACGCCGCGGCCGCGACCGGGAGACCCAGGCCGCGCGCAAGCTGTGAGTTGATCGGCGCCTGAATGGCAATGAAGGCGCCGGACAGGATGCCGAGAAGCGACCAGACGACGCCCATCATTGTCGTTTCGCCTTACTTGACGTCGGCCGCGACCTTCAGCGACACGATCTTGTCGGGATCCTGCACCGGCTCGCCGCGCTTGATCTTGTCGACATTGTCCATGCCTTCGATGACCTGGCCCCAGACCGTGTACTGGCGGTTGAGGAACGCGGCATCGTCGAAGCAGATGAAGAACTGCGAGTTGGCCGAATTCGGGTTCTGCGAACGGGCCATTGAGCAGGTGCCGCGGCCGTGGTTCGCGTTGGAGAATTCAGCCTTCAGGTCAGGCTTTTCAGAGCCGCCCATGCCGGCGCGCGATGGCGCAAACGAAGGCTTGCTCGAATTGCCGAACTTGACGTCGCCGGTCTGCGCCATGAAACCTTCGATGACGCGATGGAAGACGACGCCGTCATAGGCGCCTTCGCGGGCCAGTTCCTTGATGCGGGCGACATGGCCGGGGGCCAAATCAGGAAACAGTTCGATGACGACCTTGCCCTTGGTCGTTTCCATGATGAGCGCGTTCTCGCGGTCCTTGATCTCGGCCATGTCAGATATCCTTTTGAAAAATTGAATTATTTGTCGGCGGCGATGCGCACTTTGATCATGCGGTCGGGATCGGTGACCGTGCCATTGTCCGCCTCGTCGCCCTTCTTGATCTTGTCCACCAGCTCCATGCCGCTGACGACATTGCCGATGATTGTGTACTGGCCATCGAGCGGCGGTGCCGGTGCGAACATGATGAAGAACTGCGAATTGGCGGAATTCGGATCCTGCGAACGGGCCATGCCGACCACGCCACGCTTGTAATGCTCGGTCTGCGAGAATTCGGCCGGCAAGTCGGGCAGGTCCGAGCCGCCGGTGCCGACGGCCTGGGCATTGAAACCCTTATTCATGTTGCCGAACTTGACGTCGCCGGTCTGCGCCATGAAGCCGTCGATGACACGGTGGAAAGCGACATTGTCATAGGCATGATCGCGCACCAGCTTCTTGATCTGCGCGACATGCTTGGGCGCCAGGTCGGGGCGCAGGGCGACAGTCACGTCGCCATCTTTCAGGGTGATGATCATGGTGTTTTCCGGATCGGCGGCATAGGCGGAAACGGACGCGGTCAAGAGACCGGCGAGCACAACAAAGAATGAGGCGAGCCTTTTGAGCTGCATGAGGATTTTCTCCGGGCTTATTTCGCGAATTTTGCGGTGAGCGCACCGGCCACGGCCTCCGGCACGAAGGGGCGGATGTCGCCACCCATCGAGGCTATCTGGCGCACAAGTGTGGCGGTAATGGTGCGCACCGATGGGCTGGCGGGCAGGAAAACCGTCTGCAACTCAGGCGCCATGGTTTCGTTCATGCCGGCCATCTGCATTTCGTAGTCGAGATCGGTGCCGTCGCGCAGACCGCGGATCATGATCGAGGCGCCTTCTCTTCTGGCGGCATCGATCACCAGCCCATCGAAAGCAACCACTTTGATGCGGACGCCGTCACGGCCGAATTCGGCTTTCGTGGCGGCTTCGATCAACCGCACCCGCTCTTCGAAGGAAAACAGCGGCTTCTTGCCCGGATGAATGCCGATCGCGGCATAAACGATATCGGCAACCGCCAGCGACGCTTTCAGCACATCGAGATGGCCGTTGGTCAGCGGGTCGAAGGAGCCGGCATAAAGGGCGATGCGTTCGGTCATGCGGGAGCTTCTAGCGAGCCTCTCTCACAAAGGCAAATCCGATTGGCAGGTGGCCCGTGAACCTTTTCCGGCACATGAACGACAGATGAATACGCTGATCACGCAGCCTTCACGCAGCGTTCACTAGGTTCCACCCTTAATAAGATGAAACCAAAGTCCCATATATCCGTTTGTAAGGCGCAGGAGAACACGCACATGCTGATCTACATGCTCGCCACCGCGATGACCGTCGCCATGCTGATCGCCACAGTATTCGGGCTGCACCAGGAGGCACAGCGCATCCGCGTCAAGGCAACCACCAAGCGCTTCGAAGGCTTTGGCTCGCGCAAGCCGTATCGTCACTACTAAACCAGTCTCGACTTGCTGCCACGCCGGCTATCGGCCGGCGTATGTCAAGCCTGCTCCAGGGACTATTCGGCGCTATCCGGACCGCTGTCAGTCGTCGAATCCGACTCCGCGCCACCCTCCACGGCCTCTTCCGTTTCCTCGTCCGATTGCGGCTCCGAAATCCGCTCGACCGAAACCACCTTTTCACCTTCAGCCGTGTTGAAGATGGTCACGCCCTTGGTGGCGCGGCTGGCGAAACGGATGCCGTTGACTGGCACCCGAATGACGGTGCCGCCGTCCGACACCAGCATGATCTGATCGTCGTTGCCGACCGGGAAGGTTGCCACCAACTGGCCGATTTCGGTTGTTTTCGAGACGTCGGTGGCTCGGATGCCCTTGCCGCCACGACCAGTCAGGCGGAAATCGTAGGACGACGAACGCTTGCCGTAACCATATTCGGTCACCGTCAGCACGTACTGCTCGTGCGCCTTGAGGAATTCGTAGCGATCGTCTGGAAGCTCGGTCTCCTCGCCGATCTCCTCATTGGTGAGCGCGATCTCTTCTTCCTCTCCAGCCGTCTCGGCGGCAAGCCGCCGCTCCGACGCCGCCCGCTTGAGGTAAGCGGCGCGTTCCGCCGGTGATGCATCGACATGCTCTATCACCGACATGGAGATGATGCGGTCGGTCCCGGCCATGGTTATGCCGCGCACGCCGACGGAGTTCCGGCTCTGGAAGACGCGCACGTCGCCGACCGAGAAGCGAATGCACTGACCCGAATTCGCCGTCAGAAGCACGTCGTCATTATCGGTGCAGGTCTCGACGCCGAGGATTTCGTCGCCCTCCTCCTCCAGCTTCATGGCGATCTTGCCGTTGCGGTTGACCTGTACGAAGTCGGACAGTTTGTTGCGGCGCACGGTGCCGCGCGTGGTGGCGAACATCACGTCGAGTTCGCCCCAGCTCGTCTCGTCCTCGGGCAGCGGCATGATCGTGGTGATGCGCTCGCCCTGCTCCAGCGGCAGCATATTGATCAGTGCCTTGCCGCGTGACTGCGGGTTGCCGATCGGCAGGCGCCAGACCTTTTCCTTGTAGACGATGCCGCGCGAGGAGAAGAACAGCACCGGCGTGTGCGTGTTGGCGACGAACAGCCGGGTGACGAAATCCTCTTCCTTGGTCGACATGCCGGAGCGGCCCTTGCCGCCGCGGCGCTGCGCCCGATACAGCGAAAGCGGCACGCGCTTGATGTAGCCGGAATGGCTCACCGTCACGACCATGTCCTCGCGCTGGATCAGGTCCTCGTCTTCCATGTCCGCGCCGCCGTCGGTGAGTTCGGTGCGGCGTGGCGTGCCGAACTCGTCGCGCACGGCGGCGAGTTCGTCCTTGACGATCTGCTGGATACGCGCGCGAGACGACAGGATGTCGAGGTAGTCCTTGATCTCGTCGCCGATCGTGTTCAACTCATCGGCGATTTCGTCGCGGCCGAGCGCGGTCAGGCGCTGCAGGCGCAGTTCGAGGATGGCGCGCGCCTGTTCCTCGGACAGATTGTAGGTGCCGTCCTCGTTGATGCGGTGGCGCGGATCGTCGATCAGAAGGATCAGCGATTCAACGTCACCTGAAGGCCAGCGCCGCTCCATCAACTGCTCGCGCGCCGTCTGCGGATCCGGCGCGGTACGTATAAGCTTGATCACTTCATCGATGTTGGCAACGGCGATGGCCAGACCAACCAGCACATGGGCGCGGTCGCGCGCCTTGCGGAGCAGGAACTTTGTCCGCCGGCTGATCACCTCCTCGCGAAAGGTGACGAAGGCCGTCAGCATGTCGGTCAGGTTCAGCAGCTCCGGCTTGCCGCCGTTTAGCGCCACCATGTTGGCGCCGAAGGACGTCTGCAGCGGCGTGAACCGGTAGAGCTGGTTGAGGACAACGTCGGCAACGGCGTCGCGCTTGAGCTCGATAACGACGCGATAACCCTGACGGTCGCTTTCGTCGCGGATGTCCGAAATGCCCTCGACGCGCTTGTCGCGCACCAGTTCGGCCATCTTCTCGATCATCGAGGCCTTGTTCACCTGGTAGGGAACCTCGGTGATGATGATCGATTCGCGGTCGTTGCCGCGCTGTTCGATGTTGACCTTGCCGCGCATGACGATGGAGCCGCGGCCGGTGGAATAGGCGCTATAGATGCCGGAGCGGCCAAGCACGATGCCGCCGGTCGGGAAATCGGGACCTGGAATGATCTCCATCAGCGCCGGCAGGTCGATCGCCGGATTGTCGATGACGGCAATGGCGGCGTTGCAGACTTCACCGAGATTGTGCGGTGGGATGTTGGTGGCCATGCCGACGGCAATACCGCCCGAGCCGTTGACCAGCAGATTGGGAAAGCGCGCTGGCAGAACCTTCGGCTCGGTGTCCGAAGCATCGTAAGTGTCCTGGAAATCGACGGTGTCTTTGTCGATATCCTCCAGAAGCTCGTGCGCGACCTTGGTTAGGCGCGATTCGGTATAGCGCATCGCCGCCGGCGGATCGCCATCGATCGAGCCGAAATTGCCTTGCCCGTCGATCAGCGGCACGCGCAGCGACCAATCCTGCGCCATGCGCACCAAGGCGTCATAGATCGAGGCATCGCCATGCGGATGGTATTTACCCATCACGTCGGCTACCGGACGCGCCGATTTCACATATTTGCGGTTCCAGTGGTAGCCGCTCTCATGCGCAGCATAGAGAATGCGGCGGTGCACCGGCTTCAGGCCATCGCGCACATCGGGCAACGCACGGCTGACGATCACGCTCATGGCGTAAGAGAGATAAGAACTCTGCATCTCCTCGATGATGGAGATGGGTTCGATGCCGGTGGGCCCGCCGTCGGCGCCGCGCGGTGTCTTTTGGTCGGTCAAATCGTATCACAATCTAATCAGGAATCACTGCCCGCTTATATAGGAAGCACGGCCGAAACTCCAACGTTCACGGCACTTTTCCAGTGTCATTTTCGGTGGTAATTTCAAAAGGATACCGCTAATTGCGACGATATGGCCATTATGCTTTTCGCCACCACCAAGGCAAAAGCCGGCAATGGACCAACTCCCCAAGCAAAAGCCGCGATCACCATGAATTGGAGCCTATAGCTGCCTTTCCGGGCGCTGAGCGGCTGGCAGGCCCGGGATCTCAATGGTGACCTGATCGCTGGCGTGACACTGGCCGCGATCGCTATTCCCGACAGCCAGGCTCGGCGGTTTTGCTCCAGAGCTCGGCTTTTTCGCCTTTGTCGCCGGTTCGGTGGCGTTTGCCCTGTTCGGCGCCAATCGCCACCTTTCGGCGGGCGCGGATTCGACGATCACGCCACTGTTTGCCGGCGGCCTCGCCATGCGGGCCGATTATGGACTGATGCCGCGGGTGTAACGCGACTTTTCAGCCGCGGCCCGCGCGCCTGGCGCGATAGCGGCCCGGCGTCTCGCCCATGAGACGCCGAAACCGGCGATTGAACGTCGACAGATCGTTGAAGCCTGCCTCGAAAGCAATTGCCGAGATGGCATCGTTGGACGTGCGCAATCGCACCGCCGCGCGATGCAACCGGGTCCTGAGCAGGTACTGATAGGGCGTCATGCCGGCGACCTGCCGGAAGGTGCGCAGGAAATGATAGGGACTGGTCGCGGTCTCGTCCGCCAACGCCGGAAGCGAGATCGGCCCGTCGGCATCCAGTTCGATCCGCCGAACCGCCTCGGC
Organism: Mesorhizobium salmacidum (SeqCode); assembly: GCF_037179605.1. Taxonomy (NCBI): domain Bacteria; kingdom Pseudomonadati; phylum Pseudomonadota; class Alphaproteobacteria; order Hyphomicrobiales; family Phyllobacteriaceae; genus Mesorhizobium; species Mesorhizobium salmacidum (SeqCode). Next base: position 46,916 of record NZ_JAPYKS010000009.1, on the reverse strand, counting down.
AACCCTTTTCTGGTCGCGGCGGCTTGGGTCGCACCCGCCATGCGTGGCGCCGGAGAGCGTTGCCACGGCGGCACCCGCGACCCGCAGGGCGAGTTCCTCGAATGCGTCCGTGTCTGCCATGTCGCGCGCGGCTTCCGCCTCGGCCAGCAGCGGCGCCAAGGCCGGCAATGGCGGCAGGCGCGGCGCCGCGAAGCTGAGCGTCCTGGCGCCCGGCACGTCGGCCACGATCCGGTCCATATAGGCCGACCCGAAATGGAAGGAGAGGCAACGGTCGCCATTGCCATGCTCGTGCCCGCATTCGTAGCATGTGCCGGAATTGCCGAGCAGGAGGCTGCCTGGCGCGAGCACTGCCGTGCCTTGCTGCGCGCGGTAGCGGAACGAGCCGCTGGTGACGGCCGCAACGCAGAAATCCCGATGCGCTTCCTCGAATGGCCGATCGCCGGCGCTGGCCGTGCAGATTACATCCGCCACGTGCCAACCGGGTCCGGATGCAAGGGTATCCGCGGTCGCCGTCATGGCCGAAATATAGCAATTTTTCCCAAGCCCAGAACCCTGCCAGCACTTATTCTTGGCGGTCTCCTGACAAGAAGAGGCCGCTGCCATGTTCGACCAATCCTCATTTGCCGAAGCCTTGCACAGTCCCGGACCGATGGAAGGTCTCGCCGAAAAACTGAACCTTTACGGCCGCTTCGTCGGTGCCTGGACGTTTGACGCCTCGCGCCATCTCGAGGACGGCACGGTGCTGACCGGACGCGGCGAGGTGCATTTCGGCTGGGTGCTGGAAGGCCGGGCGATCCAGGATGTCTGGATCCTGCCCGCGCGTGACGCCGGTTCCTCGCCGTCGCTCGGCAAATGGACTTTTTATGGCACGACGCTGCGGGTCTATGACCCCGGCGTCGACGCCTGGCACATTTTCTGGAGCGACCCGCGCAACCAGTATTTCAGCCGCCAGCTCGGCCGCGCCGAAGGCGACACCATCGTGCAGGTCGGCGCCGACGGCACCGGCTCCTCCGTGCGCTGGAGCTTTTCGCGGATCACGAAGAATTCCTTCCGATGGCTTGGCGAGCGCTCGCACGACAAGGGTGCGACATGGCGGCTGGAAGTCGAGTTCCTGGCACGGCGGACGGCGACAAGATGAGGCTGTAATACATTGTAAGAATGGAGGAAAACATGTCCGATCATGTCTCGATCGGTATCCGCGACACCCAATGTGCCAGATGCGAAAGGGCCTCGTGACTATGGCGATTTCTTCGTTTCTCACTGCTCTCGTATCCGAAGCTCCCACAGCCGACCGAGCGAAAGACATGGACCTCTATGGATGGCTGATCGGAAGCTGGGAAATGGACACGGTCTGCCACCTTGACGACGGCACGATCCAGAAATGGACCGGAGAATGCCATTTCGGCTGGGTGCTCGAAGGCCGCGCGATTCAGGACATCTGGATCAGGCCCAGGCGCCCTGCGCGGCCCACCATGTATGGCACGACTTTGCGCATCTTCGATCCTGGGATCGGTGGCTGGCACATCATCTGGAATGATCCGCTCAACCAAGATTACTCGCGCCAGATCGGGCGGGCCGAGGGTAAGGACATTGTCCAGATCGGCGATGACTCGCGCGGTCTGCAAACTCGATGGCGTTTCACCGGGATCACTGCCAACAGCTTCCATTGGATCGGCGAGGAAAGACCTTCCGAGAGCGACCCTTGGCAAATCACCTATGAACATTTAGCCCACCGGGCAAAGCGCGTCGCCTGAATCCGTTTCGACGTGCGCCATACCGCGTCGAAATCTCCGGCCCTCCGACAGTTCCCACCGACCGGGCTTTGCTCTACCAATGCGGGTACGGGCCTGGCCCGGTGGGAGGGTCAGCGATGCCGAGTTTCGACAGCCTGTTCAATGCCTTCGTCACCATTCTGGTGACCATCGATCCGCCCGGCCTGGCGCCTCTGTTCCTGGCCGTCACACGCGGCATGAATCGCGAGGAGCGCAGCCAAGTTTCCGTCCGCGCCTCGATCATCGGTTTTCTGGTGATGGCGTTGTTTGCGCTGGCCGGCGCCTCTATCCTGTCGGTGTTCGGCATCACCCTGCCGGCGTTCCGCGTCGCCGGCGGGTTCCTGCTGTTCTTCATCGCCTTCGAAATGGTTTTCGAGCGCCGGCAGGACCGCAAGGAGAAGATCGGCGACGTCGCCATCACCAAGGACATGATCCACAACATCGCCGCCTTCCCGCTGGCGATCCCACTGATCGCCGGGCCCGGCGCGATGTCAGCGACGGTGCTGCTCTCCGGCTCGTTTCAGGGCTTTGCCGCGCAGGCGGCCCTGGTCGGCATCATTTTCGTCTGCCTCGTCATAACCTATCTGGTGTTCGTGCTGTCGGAACGCATCGACCGCATCCTCGGCCAGACCGGCCGCTCGATCCTGACCCGCCTGCTCGGCGTCATCCTGGCGGCCCTGGCGGTACAGTTCGTGGCCGATGGCATCAAGGCGCTGATGGCCGGCTGAGCGGTATAACGCTCATCCTACTTCGCCGCCGTATCGACGATCTCGAAATCATGCGTAAGCGCGGCCGTCTTGGCCATCATGGCGGAAGCCGAGCAATATTTGTCGATGGAAAGATCGATCGCGCGCTTGACCTTGTCGCGCGACAGTGCCCGGCCCTTGACGATGAAATGCATATGGACGCGAGTGAACACCTTCGGGTCGGTCTCGGCCCGGTCGGCGTCGAGTTCGACCACGCAGTCCTCGACCGCCTCGCGGCCTTTTTCGAGGATATGGACGACATCATAGGCCGAGCAGCCGCCGGTGCCGATCAGCACCAGCTCCATCGGGCTCGGTCCCGGCGTCTTGCCTTCCGGGCTGGACGCCGTGCCCAGCACGACCTTGTGGCCGCTGCCGGATTCGCCGACAAAGGTGCGTTCCTCGACCCATTTGACCCGTGCTTTCATCGCTCCGTCCTTTCAGTCGTTGATCGTGCCGACTGTCGGCTCAAAATCAACAATGCAAAACCCCGAAAGTCCGTGCAGGACCCTCGGGGCATCTCAAGCAACAAGCATTCGCCGTTTGGTACGGCTTCGATCAGAACGGGATCTCGTCGTCCAGCTCGCGCGACGAGCCACCGCCACCGCCCCCTTTGGAGCCGCCACCGCCGCCACGGCTAAAACCTTCGTTCGGGCTCGACTGGCCGAAATCCGAGCCACGGCTGCTGCCGCCACCGCTGTAGCCGCCGACCTGGCCGCCCTCACCCTGGCCGCGCGCGTCGAGCATCTGCAGTTCGCCACGGAATTTCTGCAGCACGACTTCGGTCGTGTATTTGTCGGCACCGGTCTGGTCCTGCCATTTGCGCGTCTGCAACTGGCCCTCGACATAAACCTTCATGCCCTTCTTCAGATATTGCTCGGCCACCTTGGCAATGCCCTCATTGAAGATCACGACATTGTGCCACTCGGTCTTTTCCTTGCGCTCGCCGGAATTCTTGTCGCGCCAGCTTTCCGAGGTGGCGATGCGGATGTTGACGACCGGCTCGCCCGAATTCAGGCGGCGGATTTCAGGGTCCGCGCCGAGATTGCCGACCAGAATGACCTTATTGACGCTACCCGCCATGATATTTCTCCGCGCTCATCCGAAACAAATTTTTGTCGCAGCACCTTACAGGCTACCGACGTCGGTCGCCTGCCAAGGCTGGCTTTTCCCACAAGGTTTTTGTTCCCTTTTCGTTCCTATATGCACCGCCGCTGATTGTCAAGGAATGGCAGCAATGCCCGAACGAAGCATATGGGTCTCAAAACACCGCTTGCCAAATCGATAAGTATCGACTTATGCTTTCGTCATGATCGAAGCAGAGATTTTCCGCGCCCTGGCCGACCCGACGCGCCGCGCCGTCTTCGAGCGTCTCGCCACCAGCGAGATGAGCGTGTCGGAACTGCGCAGCGGCCTCACGGTATCGCAGCCGGCCGTCTCCCAGCATCTGGCGGTGTTGCGCGGCGCTGGCCTGGTGGTGGAGCGGCGGGCCGGCCGCAACGCTTACTATCGCGCCGATCCGCAGGGGCTTGCCCCGCTGCTCTCCTGGATTGAACGCTATCGGACGTTCTGGCCGGAACGCATCGAAAAACTGAAGGCCGTTTTGAAGGACATGGACCAATGAAAAACGGCGGATCAATGAAAGACGCAAATCACCTCGAAATCGCTCCAGATGCGCTCGAATTCGAATACGACCTTGCCGAGCCGCCGGAAAAGGTTTGGCGGGCGCTGACCGTGCCGGAATTGCTCGCCGCCTGGATGATGCCGAACGACATCAGGCCGCGGCCCGGCAGCCGCTTCGCCTTCGCCGGGCCTGACGCGCCGATCGAATGCGAGATCCTCGACGCCGAGCCCGAGCGCCTGCTGCGCTATTCCTGGCGGGAGCAGTCCGACGATGCGGCGCACCCGCTCGACAGCACCGTCACCTTCACGCTCGCCCGTACCGTTTCCGGCGGCACGCATCTGCGCATCGTCCATGACGGCTTTGCTCGCAAGGCAATGCCCGCTGTTGCGATGGCGGGGGCCGGCTGCCGGCTTTCGCTGCTCGGGGCCGGAACGCCTATCGCCGCGAACACACCACGCCTTCTGCTGCCACGCGCGGCCTGAACACGGAAAATCGGAGAACTGAAATGAGTGGTGTTGCCAGCCTTGTGCCGATGGTGATCGAGCAATCGAGCCGCGGCGAACGTGCCTTCGACATTTTTTCGCGACTGCTGCGCGAGCGCATCGTCTTCATCAACGGCGAGATCAACGACGACGTCTCGGCGCTGGTCTGCGCGCAGCTTTTGTCGCTGGAATCGGACAATCCCGAGAAGGAGATCTCGCTCTACATCAACTCGCCTGGTGGCATGGTGACCAGCGGCTTCGCCATCTACGACACGATGCAATATATCAGCTGCCCGGTCTCGACCGTGTGCATGGGCTTTGCCGCATCGATGGGATCGTTCCTGCTGATGGCAGGCACGGCCGGGCGCCGCATCGCGCTGCCAAACGCCACCATCCTGCTGCATCAGCCGCTGGGCGGCTTCCAGGGCCAGGCTTCCGACATCCAGCGGCACGCCGAACGCATCGGCCAGACCAAACGCAATATGACCGAACTCTACGCCCAGCATTGCGGCCGCAGCTATGAAGAGGTCGAACGCACGCTCGACCGCGACCATTTCATGACGGCCCGCGAGGCCCAGGCATGGGGCATTGTCGACCATGTTTTCGACACCCGCAAAAAGGCGGCGTGAGGCAGAGCCCAGATCAAATCCTGCTAGGTGTCGAAGATTTGACGATATCGGTCTGGTTCCGGTGGCGGCAGGTCCCTATAAAAGGGGATGGACACTCATCGATCCAGAACATCGCACCGTGTCACCGGCGCCATGGTGCTCGCAATCGTCGGTCTTGCGTCCAGTTCGGCACTTGCCGACGACGCTTCATCGTCAGCGCAAAGAAGCGCCCTGCCCGGCGTGGCCGGCGACTATCGCATCGCCAAGCCGGCCCCGGTGCCCGAACCCGACGACGCGTTCCCCAGCAGCGGCAATGGGCAGTTCAAGATCGGCAATACGGATGTCAGGATTTCCGGCAGCATCACGGTCGATGTCGGAGTTGGCGGGATCAAGCCGCCCAGGTAGGCCGAGGTCGGAGGCCTGCGAACTCAAGCCCAGGCCCAAAATAAGCCCCGCCGTGCCTTGGGCAAACGGACGGGGCTTTTTTTGGATTTTTAATCCATGCTTGCCGGGAGCGTACTGCCGGCGTTGATTTCGGATGCTTCGCGGCATTCAGCCGACGATCCGACCAATAGTCTCTGATTTTGACGGATACGGCAGGTCACGGTTTGTCGGGTGGCGCAAACGCCCGCCTCTGGCACTTATGCCTGCCGCGGCTCCAGTGACGACTGAAGCCCTGGGGGACTATCCGGTGGCGTCATGCTCCGCTCCTGTGTCCGTTGCGACATCGTCGTGGCGAAGCGCAAATCGCAGATGCCTGCGGCGTCTCGCAGGCCGCCTTGGGGCGGCGAGGCCATCGAAAGACGGCCGGCTTCGCTGACTTCCGAAGACTGCTCCCGTGAGTTGGCCGCGTCAACCATCAATAGCCGGTTACGGAAAAATGTGATCACCGGGAGCTTACGTTCAGGTCAGTTTCCGCACAGCTTTGTCAGGAGCGTGTTCGGCCTTTGTTCTTTCCGCTTGCCCCTTCGCGCGAAAGACGGTTAAACGACTTCTGTCGGGAGTTGTGGCGTCTCTCGACGTGGCGGCAAAAAGACCTACATAGGGGATGGCTGGGAAAACCCGCCAATCCCACGAATTCCAGATCTGAGGCGGCGACCGGCGATGGCCGACCATAAATTCCTATCCATTCGCGGGGCGCGCGAACACAATCTGAAGAACGTCGATCTCGACCTGCCGCGTGACAGCCTGATCGTCATGACCGGCCTGTCGGGCTCCGGCAAATCGTCGCTGGCCTTCGACACCATCTATGCCGAAGGCCAGCGCCGCTATGTCGAGAGCCTCTCGGCCTATGCACGGCAATTCCTCGAAATGATGCAGAAGCCCGACGTCGACCAGATCGACGGCCTGTCGCCGGCCATTTCCATCGAGCAGAAGACCACGTCGAAGAACCCGCGTTCGACGGTCGGCACCGTCACCGAAATCTACGACTATATGCGGCTTCTCTTTGCCCGTGTCGGCGTGCCCTATTCGCCGGCCACCGGCCTGCCGATCGAGAGCCAGACGGTCAGCCAGATGGTCGACCGGGTACTGGCGGTCGAGGAAGGCACGCGCCTGTTCCTGCTGGCGCCCATCGTGCGCGGCCGCAAGGGCGAGTACCGCAAGGAACTGCTGGAGCTGCAGAAGAAAGGGTTCCAGCGCGTCAAGGTCGACGGCGTCTTCTACGAAATCGCCGATGTGCCGGCGCTGGACAAGAAATACAAGCACGACATCGACGTTGTCGTCGACCGCATCGTCGTGCGCGGCGACCTTGCCACGCGTCTCGCCGACTCCATCGAGACGGCGCTGAAGCTGGCCGAAGGGCTGGCGGTGGCCGAGTTCGCCGACAAGCCGCTCGACGCCAGCCAGACCGGCGAGGATTCGGTCAACAAGTCGAAGAACGAGACGCATGAGCGCATCCTGTTCTCGGAAAAGTTCGCTTGCCCGGTGTCCGGCTTCACCATTCCGGAAATCGAGCCCAGGCTGTTCTCCTTCAACAACCCGTTCGGCGCCTGCCCGACCTGTGACGGTCTCGGCAGCCAGCGCGCCATCGACCCCAACCTCGTGGTGCCCGACGAGAACGTGTCGCTGCGCGACGGCGCCGTCAGCCCATGGGCGAAATCGACCTCGCCCTATTACTCGCAGACGCTCGAGGCGTTGGGCAAGGCGTACGACTTCAAGCTCGGCGACAAGTTCAAGGATCTTTCCGCGCAAGCGCAGGAGGCGATCCTGCGCGGCACCGGCGAGCGAGAGATCACCTTCCAGTATGATGACGGCCTGCGTTCCTACAAGACGACCAAGACTTTTGAAGGCGTCATCCCCAATCTCGAACGGCGTTGGAAAGAGACCGAGTCCGCCTGGATGCGCGAAGAAATCGAGCGCTTCATGTCGGCGACGCCCTGCCCGGTCTGCAAGGGCTACCGGCTGAAGCCGGAAGCGTTGGCGGTGAAGATTGCCGGCAAGCATATTGGCGAGGTGACGGAACAGTCGATCCGCAACGCCGACAAATGGTTCACCGACCTGCCGGCGCAGCTCAACGACAAGCAGAACGAGATCGCTGTCCGCGTCTTGAAGGAAATCCGCGAACGCCTGCGTTTCCTCAACGATGTCGGGCTCGATTATCTCACTTTGTCGCGCAATTCCGGCACGCTGTCGGGCGGCGAAAGCCAACGCATCCGGCTGGCCTCGCAGATCGGCTCTGGGCTGACCGGCGTGCTCTATGTGCTGGACGAGCCGTCGATCGGCCTGCACCAGCGCGACAACACGCGCCTGCTCGACACGCTCAAGCATCTGCGCGACATCGGCAACACGGTGATCGTCGTCGAGCATGACGAGGACGCCATCCTGCATGCCGACTATGTCGTCGATATGGGCCCCGCCGCCGGCATCCATGGCGGCGAGATCATCGCCCAAGGCACGCCGCAGCAGGTGATGGCCAACCCCAATTCGATCACCGGCAAATATCTGTCGGGCGCACTTGAAGTGGCAACGCCTGGCATGCGCCGCGAAGCCAAGAAGAACCGGCGGCTGAAGATCGTCGGCGCGCGCGGCAACAATCTGAAGAACGTCACCGCCGAAATCCCGCTCGGCACGTTCACCGCCGTCACCGGCGTGTCCGGCGGCGGCAAGTCGACCTTCCTGATCGAGACACTGTTCAAGGCGGCCTCGCGCCGCATCATGGGCTCGCGCGAGCATCCGGCCGAGCATGACCGCATCGAGGGGCTGGAATTCCTCGACAAGGTCATCGACATAGACCAGTCGCCGATTGGGCGGACCCCGCGTTCGAACCCCGCCACCTACACCGGCGCCTTCACGCCGATCCGTGACTGGTTCGCGGGTCTTCCCGAAGCGAAGGCGCGCGGCTATCAGCCGGGCCGTTTCTCCTTCAACGTCAAGGGCGGCCGCTGCGAGGCCTGCCAGGGCGACGGCGTCATCAAGATCGAGATGCATTTTTTGCCCGACGTCTACGTCACCTGCGACGTCTGCCACGGCAAGCGCTACAACAGAGAGACGCTCGACGTCCTGTTCAAGGGCAAGTCGATCGCCGACGTGCTCGACATGACGGTCGAGGAAGGCGTCGACTTCTTCGCCGCCGTGCCTGGCGTGCGCGACAAGCTGGAGACGCTGAAGCAGGTCGGGCTGGGCTACATCCACATCGGCCAGCAGGCGACGACGCTGTCCGGCGGCGAGGCGCAGCGCATCAAGCTGGCCAAGGAACTGTCGCGCAAGGCAACCGGCAAGACGCTCTACATCCTCGATGAGCCGACCACCGGCCTGCACTTCCACGACGTCGCCAAATTGTTGGAAGTGCTGCACGAACTGGTCGACCAGGGTAACACCGTGGTCGTCATTGAGCACAATCTCGAAGTGATAAAAACCGCCGACTGGGTGCTCGACCTCGGGCCCGAAGGCGGTGATGGCGGCGGCGAACTGGTCGCCTCCGGCACTCCGGAAGCCATCGTGCGCGAGAAGCGCAGCTACACCGGCCAGTTCCTCAAGGAGCTTCTGGAGCGGCGCCCTGGAGGCAAGCGCGAAGCGGCGGAGTGATGACAGAGGATGGTCTCATCACGGTCCAGAGCCGCTTTGGCGTGACCGAAACCATCGACCGCCTGGCTGAGGTGGTCAAGCGCGCGGAACTGCTTGTGTTCGCGCGCATCGATCACCAGGCCGGCGCGCGCGATGTCGGCACCGCGCTGCGGCCGACGGAGCTTCTGATTTTCGGCAACCCGAAGGGCGGCACACCGCTGATGCAGGACCAACAGCTTGCCGGCATCGACCTGCCGGTGAAGGCGCTGGCCTGGGAGGACGAGCACGGCAAGGTCTGGCTTTCCTACAATGACGCCCATTGGATCGCCGAACGCCACGATCTCCGTGACGCCAGCCGCGATGCCGTCGCCGCAATTGCCGCTGGCATGGAAAAGGTGATAACGGCCGCTGCCGGAATGGATCAATCATGAGGCTCGCTGGCCCAGAAGATCTCGCCGCGATCGTGGCGCTGACGCAAGCGGCCTATGCTTCCTACAACGCCATACTCGACGCGCCACCGATCCCCGTTACCGAGGATTATGCGCCGCGTATCCAGCGCGGCGAGGTCTGGCTACTTGAGAGCGGCAATGATCCCGCCGGGCTTATTGTCCTTGAACGACACGAAGACCACGCCATGATCTTCAGCGTCGCCGTCTCCCCTGCTTTTCAGGGCAAAAAACTCGGCATAGCACTGCTCAATCACGCGGATGAACAGGCGCGTCTGTGGGGTTTGCTGGAGGTACGGCTCTACACCAACGCCAAGATGGAACGGAACATCGCGCTCTACGCCGCCTATGGCTACCGTGAAACGGGTCGCCGGCCCAATCCCTATCGGCCAGGGTGGATACTGGTCGAGATGGCCAAACCTATCGACAGGCCTACCGCGGTCTGATCGCTTTTAGAAATCGGGGAGGACGACAATGAGCACATCGGGAACAATCCGCGCCGGCATGGGCGGCTGGACCTTCGAGCCCTGGGACACGTCCTTCTATCCCGAAAAACTGTCGAAGGCGAAGCAACTGCAATATGCCACCCGGCAGGTGCCGAGCATCGAGGTCAACGGCACCTATTATTCGAGCTTCAAGGAGCCGACCTTCGTCAAATGGGCCAACGAGGCGCCGGACGGTTTCGTCTACTCGCTGAAAGGCAACCGCTTCGTCACCAACAGGCGCGTGCTCGGCGAAGCCGGTGAATCGATGATGCGTTTCCTGGGTTCCGGCGTTGCCGCGCTCGGCGACAAGCTCGGGCCGATCCTGTGGCAGTTCGCGCCGACCAAGAAGTTCGATCAGGACGATTTTGAAACATTTCTGAAGCTGCTGCCGGAAAAGCAGGACGGCGTCGCGCTGCGCCACGCGCTCGAAGTCCGCAACGACAGCTTCATCGTGCCGGAATTCGCCGCGCTCGCGCGCAAATACAAGGCAGCGATCGTCTATGCCGACCATGCCAAATATCCTGACATCGCCGATATCACCGGCGATTTCGTCTATGCGCGGCTGCAGACCGGCAGCGACGACAATCCCGATTGCTACACGCCAAAGGGCCTCGACGAATGGGCAGCGCGGGCAAAGATTTGGGCGGAAGGCAAGCAGCCGGCCGATCTGCGGCGCGCCGACCCCGCCACCGACGCCCCGGTTCAGCCGCGCGACGTGTTCGTCTACTTTATCACCGAAGGCAAGGTGCGTGCGCCGTTCGGGGCGATGGCGCTGATGAGGCGTGTGGCCGACTAAATAGCAAGCTTGCATCGCGGCCATGTCTTTTGTCGAGGCTTCGAGGTGGGGTGTTGCTGCGTGTTCGGAACCCGCGGGGCATCTTGACCGTTTTGGCTATCTAGCCGAGAGCCTGCTTCCATGGCGCCCGGGCGTTGGGCAAAAGCGAGGAGAGATGGCTATCATCCTCATCGGAGCGTTGCTGACCATAGCCGGCCTTGTGTACATGGCGGGCGCAGCCATCAAGCGCGGCCAGTTGAGCGGCGGCTCGGCGCCTGCGGGCTCGACAGGTCCGACGCTTGAGCCACCCCGGCGTGGCCTTCGTTTCCTAGGCCTCTCGCAAGATTGGCCGGGCTTGCTGATGATGGGGGTCGGCATCCTCATGCTGTTGTCGGTGGCAATTCTCTGACACGGAGAAATCCTGGCATTCTCGGCCCGTCGTAACCTTATTGACACTTCCTTGCCGCATGAATGCGCCGACGCCAGGCCGCAGAGCTGGAACCGCCGCCGGCAGGGAAAGAGGGGCATGTCGCTCGACTACACTTCGCTTCTGCTGGCCGTCGGGTTCTCCGCCGCCTGCCTCAGCCTGACATTGTTCGGCATGTGGCTGACCGCCCGCTCGGAAAAATTCCTGCTGACATGGGCGATCAGCCTGGTGTTCGTGGTCGGCGATATTTTCATCTATGACGCCTATATCGACATGCCCGGGCGTCTGCTCGGCATCGCCACTTCAGCGTTCCTGCTGATCGGCTTTTCGGCCATGCTGGGTGCTGCCTATCAGTTCCGAACCGGCGGCTCGCCGTTGCCGCGGGCGTTGTGGGGTTGCGTTTCGTTGGCGATTGCGTTGCCTCCCATGGCTTTGGGCTATGATGGCCTCGGCTTCATGTTCGAGAACATGTTCGCCGCCTTGCTGCTGTTCGCCACGGCATTCGAATATTGGCGAGGCCGCGATGAGGCACCCGCCCTGACGATCGGCATCACCGCACTCTATTCGGCCACGGCCACATCCTTCGCGCTCTGCGCCATGGTTCTTGCCTGGGATGGCAAACTGGTTCTGGGACACGCACCAAGCAACTGGGCCGAGGAGCTGAGCCTCATCGTGGTTATCGCCAGCATGACAGGTATCGGCGCGCTTTCGCTTGCCCTTAACCAGGGGCGCCTGGCGAGGTACCACCACCGCAACGCCCTGACGGATCCCTTGACCGGCCTGCTCAACCGGCGCGCTCTGTTCGACATGCACGGCGACGTCCCGGTCGGTGCCTTTACCGCGGTGGTCGTCTTCGACCTCGACAACTTCAAGGCCATCAACGACGAATTCGGTCACGCGGCAGGCGATGAGGTGCTGAGGGTGTTCGCCAGGGAACTCGCCGGCAATCTTCGCCGGACCGACGTCGCCGCGCGCATGGGCGGCGAAGAATTCGCACTGGTGCTGAAACGCACTCTGCCGGAAACGGTCGAGCAATCGGCAGAGCGAATCAGGGCCGTATTCGCGACGCGGCTGATAGAAACCGAAAGCGGTTCGCTCACCTGCACGGTCAGCGCCGGGTTTGCCTTTGGCAGCAAGGAAGGGCTCAGCTTCGACAAGGTGCTCAACGCCGCCGACAAGGCGCTCTACGATGCCAAGCGCGGAGGCCGCAACCGCGTGACCGCCTCTCCCTTCCGACGCGTGAGCTGATCACGCGTATCATGGCGAAGCTGTGATTGTTGGATAGCGAAGGCTGCCCTTAGGCCGCCATGACGATTTCATTGAAGGCATCGAGGTCGACATAGAAGACCTTGGTGATCTCCTCGATCAGATCGTCGTAATCGCAGCCTTGTGACCTCAAGATGTTGATGGCGGCGATGATGTCGACGCGTTCGGTAAGCCGCCGCTTCTGGTAGTCCTCGACGTAACGTTCCATGGCTGTCCCTTAGCCTGTGTGCCCAAACGCGTTTGAACGACAATCAGATCGGGAAGCTAGGAAGTCTTGCTTGCGTGGAACTTGCAGAACCTTCGCCGCGCCTCGATCTGCGATAACCAGACTGATACGGAAGCGGCCGACTCACAAAGCCTAGAAAAGACTAGCATGCGATATTGCGTGTGCCAGAGACGCAGATGATGGACGGAAGAAATATTGGACTTGCCAAGGACTTCAAATCTTCAAATGAAGTTCAGCGCCGATTCTAGACCGTAAGGAATTTGCGAACATCAGCCCGGTCCAAATCTTCCGCTGGGCCGGTGTGGACGATCTGGCCGCGGTCCATGATGTTGACCTCGTCGGCGAGTTCTCGGCAGAAGTCCAGATACTGTTCGACCAGAAGCACCGCGATGCCGGCCTGGTCGCGCAGGTAGCGTATGGCGCGGCCGATATCCTTGATAACAGAGGGCTGGATGCCTTCGGTCGGCTCGTCGAGCACCAGCAGCTTCGGCCGCATTACCAGCGCCCTGCCGATGGCCAACTGCTGCTGTTGACCGCCGGAAAGATCGCCACCACGACGGCCAAGCATCTGCTTCAGCACCGGAAACAGTTCGAAGACGTGCGCCGGCACGTTGCGGTCGGCGCGCCTCAAGGGCGCGAAACCGGATTCGAGATTTTCCCGCACGCTGAGCAGCGGAAAGATCTCCCTGCCCTGCGGCACGAATGCGATGCCCGACCGGGCGCGGTCATACGCCGCGCTCCGGTCGAGCGCCTTCCCCTCGAAGGCAACACTTCCGCTCGTCAGCCGGTGATGGCCGACGATCGATCTCATCAAACTTGTCTTGCCGACGCCGTTGCGGCCGAGCACGCAGGTGATCTTACCCGCACCCGCCTTCAGCGACACGCCGCGCAGCGCCTGGGCGGCGCCGTAATGGAGCGTGGCATTGGAAACTTCGAGCATGTCAGCGCCTTCTCCAGAAGCGAAGAAACGACATGTCGAAGTGATGGAATTGCACCCGCCAGACCATATTCATCTCCCCAGATAGACTTCGACGACGCGCTCGTCGGCCGAGACGAAATCGAGCGTCCCTTCCGAGAGCACCGAGCCTTCATGCAGGCAGGTGACCTTCACGCCGAGCTCGCGGACGAAATGCATGTCGTGCTCGACGACAATGACCGAGTGGTCGCGGGCGATATCCCTGAGCAGCCGTGCGGTTTCCTCGGTTTCGGCATCGGTCATGCCGGCGACCGGCTCGTCGACCAGAAGCAGTTTCGGGTCTTGCGCCAGCAGCATGCCGATCTCGAGCCACTGCTTCTGGCCGTGGCTGAGATTGGCGGCGAGCTCGCGGCGCTTGTCGCCTAACCGAATAATGCCAAGGATGTCATCGATCTGCCGCGCCTCGGCGGCCGATTGGCGGTGGAACAGCGCCGGGAAGATCGAACGCGGCCCCTTTAGCGCCAGCATCAGGTTTTCTTCGATCGTGTGGCTTTCGAAGACGGTCGGCTTCTGGAATTTGCGGCCGATGCCCATCATGGCGATCTCGGCTTCGTCATGCCTGGTGAGGTCCACCTGGCCGTCGAAGAACACTTCGCCTTCATCCGGCCTCGTCTTGCCGGTGACGATGTCCATCATCGTCGTCTTTCCGGCGCCGTTGGGGCCGATGATGGCGCGCATCTCGCCCTTGTCGAGCACCAGCGACAGATTGTTGATGGCGCGAAAGCCGTCGAAGGAGACCGAGACGCCGTCGAGATAGAGGATGGTGTTGGATTTGCTCATGGTCGCTTACTCCGCCGCCTGCGGTTCGGGGTCGGACCAGGACCATTCGCCCGGATTTCGCGCCGGCGAGCGAGCGGGCTTCGACGTCGCGGACGCGATCCCAACCTCGGTGCCGGCTTCTTCAGCGAGGGAAGCCGCGCGCAACGCCCTGGCATTGCCGCGCCAACTGTCCCACATGCCGATGATGCCCTTGGGCAAGAGCAAGGTGACGGCGACGAACAGGCCGCCGAGCGCGAACAACCAGAATTCCGGCAGCACGCCGGTGAACCAGGATTTCCCGGCATTGACCAGCAGCGCGCCGATGATCGGCCCGACAATTGTGCCGCGCCCGCCGACGGCCGCCCAGATTACGACCTCGATCGAATTGGACGGCTCGAACTCGCCGGGATTGATGATGCCTACCTGCGGCACATAGAGCGCGCCGGCAATGCCGGCCATGACGGCCGAGACGGTGAAGGCAAACAGTTTTACGTTCTCCGCCCGCCAGCCGAGGAAGCGCGTGCGGCTTTCAGCGTCGCGCACGGCCATCAGGAGCTTGCCATATTTGGAGCCGACGATCGCCCAGGTGATGAAGACGGCGAGTGCGAGCATGATGGCGCTGGCCGCGAACAGTGCCGAACGGGTCGCATCGGCTTGCACGTTGAAGCCGAGAATATCCTTGAAATCGGTCAGGCCGTTGTTGCCGCCGAAACCCATATCATTGCGGAAGAAGGCGAGCAGGAGCGCATAGGTCATCGCCTGAGTGATGATCGAGAGATAGACGCCGGTGACACGGCTTCGGAAGGCGAACCAGCCGAAGATGAAGGCAAGCAGACCGGGCACTGCCAGGACCATGAGGCCGGCGAACCAGAAATGGTCGAAGCCGGTCCAGAACCAGGGCAGCTCCTTGTAGTTCAGGAACACCATGAAATCGGGCAGGATCGGATTGCCGTAGACGCCGCGCGAGCCGATTTGACGCATCAGATACATCCCCATCGCATAGCCGCCGAGCGCGAAGAAGGCGCCGTGGCCGAGCGAAAGGATGCCGCAATAGCCCCAGACCAGGTCGAGCGAGAGCGCTAGCAGCGCGTAGCAGAGATATTTGCCGGTCAGCGCCACGATGTAGGACGGCACGTAGAAAGCGCTGGTCGGCGAAACAGCCAGATTGAGCAGCGGCACGATGGCGGCCACCGCCAGCAGGACGAAAATGGTGATGGCAATGCGGCGGTCGGCACCCGGGGCGAAGAAGCGTCCTGACATCATGCTTCCACCGCCCTGCCCTTGAGCGCGAACAGGCCGCGCGGGCGCTTCTGGATGAACAGGATGATCAGCACCAGCACGACAATCTTTCCGAGGACGGCGCCGGCATAAGGCTCGAGAACCTTGTTGACGATGCCGAGCGAAAAGGCGCCGACCAGCGTGCCCCAAAGATTGCCGACACCGCCGAAGACGACGACCATGAAGCTGTCGATGATGTAGCCGCGGCCGAGATTGGGCGAGACATTGTCGATCTGGCTGAGCGCGACGCCGGCAATGCCGGCAATTCCCGATCCTAGCGCGAAAGTCAAAGCGTCGACCCACGGCGTCCTGATTCCCATCGAGGCGGCCATGCGCCGGTTGGCGGTGACGGCGCGCATCTGCAGGCCCCAGGGCGTGCGCTTCATCACGTAGAGCAACATGCCGAACACCGTGAGCGCGAACACTAGAATCCACAGACGGTTCCAGGTGATGGCCAGTTGCCCGATGTCGAAGGAGCCGGACATCCAGGACGGATTGCCGACCTCCTGGTTGGTCGGCCCGAAGATCGAGCGCACCGCCTGCTGCAGGATAAGCGAGACGCCCCAGGTCGCCAGCAGCGTCTCCAGCGGCCGCCCGTAGAGGAAGCGGATCACACCGCGCTCGATGATGAGACCGACGAACGCCGCGACCAGAAAGGCAAGCGGCAGCGCGATCACCAGCGACCAGTCGAACAATCCGGGAAAGGATGTCCGGATCACCTGCTGGACGACGAAGGTCGTGTAGGCGCCAAGCATCACCATCTCGCCATGCGCCATGTTGATGACACCCATGACACCGAAGGTGATGGCAAGCCCGATCGCCGCCAGCAGCAGGACCGAACCCAGCGAAATCCCGTACCAGATGTTCTGGCCGGCATCCCATAAGGCCAGCGTCGAATTGATGCTGGCGATCGCCGCCGTCGCCGCGTCCTTGACCGCGCCCGACGCACTGGCTTCGATCGAGGTGAGCAGCGAAACCGCATCGCGGTCACCACGCGTACCGATCAAGGCGACTGCGGCGAGTTTGTCGGCCTCAGGCCTATCGGAAACAAGCACCGAGGCCGCACGAGCCTGTCCGAGCAGGGCCTTGACGCCAGCCACGGTCTCTTTGGCGATCGCCGCGTCGAGTGGCTCTATGTTCGAGGCATCGGGTGTTTTGAACATCGTGTCGGCCGCAGCCAGTCGTGCGGCCGAATCCTTGGCGCCAAGCGTCAACGTGCCCAGCGCGTCGCGGATGACGCGACGCAGCGTGTTGTTGACCTTGATCTTGGTGACGTCGTCCTTGGCAGCCTCGCCTGATGCTTCGCTGCCGAGCGGGTCGAAAAGCTGGACGCTTTCGCCGGCTTCCTTGCCGACGAAAAGCAGGGAATCGGCCTTGCGGATATAGAGGTTGCCGTCGGCGAGTGCCGAGAGCGGCCTTTCGACCGTTGGATCGCCTGTGGCGGTTAGTTCATGCACCACTGCTCCGATATCCGAAAAACCCTTGGCGGTAGCGAACTTGGCGATGGTGGCGCGCAGATCGGCTTCGCCTGCCCCCGACGACGACAGCATCGCCAGCAGGAACAACAGCGTCAGGCCAATCGTGCGGATCAAGGTCATCGGCTTTTGTGGACCCTTGGAGGCTTGGAATTAGGCGTCCGGACTGTGGAGGAAACCGCCCGGACGCGCGCGGTCCTGGGGATGGGCCTGAAGGCCCAGCCCGGCAGACCTGGGAGGATCAGTTCGTCCCCTTGCCGCCGCACTTGCCCGTGGCAACGTTGAAGTTGCCGCAGGACAGAGGCTTGCGCCAATCGGAAATCAGGTCCTTGGAGTCCGGCAGATAGTCGGACCATTCGTCGCCCATCACCAGGCCCGGTGTGCGCGAAACCGTTTCGAACTGGCCGTCGGCCTGGATTTCGCCGATCAGCACCGGCTTGGTGATGTGGTGGTTCGGCATCATCGTCGCATAGCCGCCGGTCAGGTTGGGCACCGAAACGCCGACCATGGCGTCGATGACCTTGTCCGGATCGGTGGTGCCGGCCTTCTCGACCGCCTTCACCCACATGTTGAAGCCGATATAATGGGCTTCCATCGGGTCGTTGGTGGTGCGCTTGTCGTTCTTGATGAACTTGTGCCAGTCGGCGATGAACTTCTTGTTCTCGGGCGTATCGATGCTCTCGAAATAGTTCCAGGCGGCGAGATGGCCGACCAAGGGTGCGGTGTCGAGACCGGCCAGCTCTTCCTCGCCGACCGAGAAGGCCATGACCGGAATGTCCTCGGCCTTGATGCCCTGGTTACCGAGTTCCTTGTAGAATGGCACGTTGGCGTCGCCATTGACGGTCGAGACAACGGCCGTCTTCTTGCCGGCCGAGCCGAACTTCTTGATCGCCGAAACCTCGGTCTGCCAGTCGGCGAAGCCGAACGGCGTATAGTTGACCATGATGTCTTCGGCAGCGACGCCCTTCGACTTCAGGTAGGCTTCGAGGATCTTGTTGGTGGTGCGTGGATAGACGTAGTCGGTTCCTTCGAGCACCCAGCGCTTCACCGAGCCGCCATCCTCGCTCATCAGGTAGTCGACAGCTGGAATCGCCTGCTGGTTCGGCGCGGCACCCGTGTAGAACACGTTGCGCTCGCTCTCCTCACCCTCATACTGGACGGGATAGAACAGGATGTTGTCCAGTTCCGAAAACACTGGCAGCACCGATTTGCGCGACACCGAGGTCCAGCAGCCAAACACCGCCGCGACCTTGTCCTTCGAGATGAGCTCGCGCGCCTTTTCGGCGAACAGGGGCCAGTTGGATGCCGGATCGACGACGACAGCTTCGAGCTTCTTGCCGAGCAGGCCGCCCTTGGCGTTCTGCTCGTCGATGAGCATCAGCATGGCGTCCTTCAGCGTCGTTTCCGAGATCGCCATCGTGCCCGACAGCGAATGGAGAATGCCGACCTTGATCGTGTCGTCGGCAGCCCTGGCCGGAGCGGTCATCAGACCGGCGGCAACCACGCTCGCCGAGAACATTTTTGCTATTGTCGAGAAATTACCCCTCATTACGGAAGACTCCCAAGCTGGTTGATTGCACCGCCACAATGCAATGCAACCCCCATGCCAACCGCTGACGGTATGCCGAAAATAGGGAAATATCACAACATTATCAGATGGTTGTTATATTAGAATGAACAAATAGAAGAGAGCCGGTTAAAAATTGATTGAGGGAAAATTGCGCAGTGTAGAGCGCGTTTGCCTAATTTTAGCCCATTTTTTCCAAATGCCTATATTTTGGCCGTAGCACACGCGTCGTGGGCAACAAATGTTGCGGCGCGGCGCAAAAAATAGGACAAGCTTGTCGTTCAAGCGGACGGCATCATGACATCAGGCATCGCACGCATATTTATCGGCATCTTGTCTCTGGCGGCGGCAACCGGAGCGGCGCGGGCCGACTTCAGCGACGGCAAGATGCCCGATGGCACCTATCACTGCGAAGTCTACCTGCTCGGCCTGTTCCTCAATCTCGGCGACATCACCATCAAGGGAAATGTCTACACGGGGCCCGTCACCTTCGGTACCGCCAAACAGGCTTACAATTACCAGATGGACGCAAACGGTGTGATCTCGTGGCTGGGCCCGCTGGGCGGCTACACCACTGGCGGCAACGCGCTCTCGATGACCCAGGCAACGCTCGACGGCCAGAGCCCGCCCTCCTTCGACATCATCATGAAGCAGCCCGATGGCGCCTTCACCGCCTCGACCTGCACCCGGGGAGGCAACCAGTAGGCCCTCGCCGCCATTGGGGGCCCCGGCGGTCTGCACCTCTTCGCGGCCACCGGTCATCCATGGCGGAGGTGCTGAAGCGCGAGGCCGCCTAGCGCCCTTGCGTGGCAATTTCGAGCGCCAGGCGGCTCATGTCGGTGAAAAGCTCCTGGCGTTCGGAATAGTCGGCCTGTTCGCCTGTGATAAGATTGTCGACGACGGTCAGCAGCGACAATGCCCTCGCACCGAAATGCGCCGAGATGCGATAGAGAGCGCTGGTTTCCATGTCTACGGCCAGCGCTCCGAGCGCCTTTGCATCGGCATAGCGGGCGGGCGCTTCAGGATGGTAGAATATGTCGGTGCAGGCTGTCAGGCCGGCGTGGTGGTCGATGCCGAGTTCGGTTGCCTTGGCCAATGCGCAAGCGAGCAGCGCTGGATCCGGGCCGACATCAGCTTCGTAAAGACCAAAGACCCCACCGCTCTCGGTGTCTTCAGGCCGTGCCGATTGCGAGATCACAAGGCTGCGCAGCTTTGCCTCGGCGCTCAGGGTACCGCAGGTACCGGTACGGATCAGTGTTCGGGCACCATAATAGTCAAGCAATTCATGCGCATAGATCAGGAACGACGAAACACCAATACCCGTCGCCTGAATGCTGACAGGCTTGCCGCGAAACAGGCCGGTAAAACCAAGCGCGCCGCGTCGACGATTGACGCAGCGCGGCGCGTCCAGGAAAGTCTGCGCCATCCACTCCGCGCGCTGCGGGTCGCCCGGCAACAAAACCGTGTCGGCGTAGTCGCCCTTGCCTGCCTCGATGTGTGGCGTCAACAGCTGCTCCCCCAAGCCCGCCTGCCATATTGTCAATAATCATGGCGTTGTTACGGCGTTGCGCAAGGGCGCGGCATCAGGAATACCTAGGATTCAAGCACATCCTTCACGATCGTGGCCAGTTGCTTGAGCGAGAACGGCTTTGGCAGGAAGCCGAAATGCGCCTCCGCCGGCAGGTTCCTGGCGAATGCGTCCTCGGCATAGCCAGAGACGAAGACGAACTTGATGTCCGGCTGGCGTTTGCGCAATTCACCGAGCAGCGTCGGCCCGTCCATTTCCGGCATCACCACGTCGGAAACGACGATGTCGACCTTGCCGCCGAGCGCTTCGAACACTTCCAGCGCCTCGACGCCCGAGGACGCCTCGTGAACGGTGTAGCCGCGCGAGGTCAGTGCCCGCATGCCGCCCATGCGCACCGCGTCCTCGTCCTCGACCAGCAGCACCGTGGCCGACCCGGACAGGTCCTTGGCATTGTCGACCGGTTTGGCCGGTGCCGTGGCCGGCGCTTCGCCGGGTTCAGCTGCGTTTTTCGCTTCAGCGATGTGACGTGGCAGGAAGATGCGGAAAGTCGACCCCTTGCCGAGTTCGGAATCACAGAAAATGAAGCCGCCGGTCTGCTTGATGATGCCGTAGACCATAGACAGGCCAAGGCCCGTGCCCTTGCCGACCTCCTTGGTGGTGAAGAACGGCTCGAAGATCTTCTTCAGCACGTCGGGGGCGATGCCGCTGCCGGTATCCTCGACTTCGACCACCACATAGTCGGCCACGGTGAGTTCGCGATAGGCAAAGGTCTTGCACTCCTCGGCGGTCACGTTGCGGGTGCGCACCGTGAGATCGCCGCCGGCCGGCATCGCGTCGCGCGCGTTGACCGCCAGGTTAACCACTACTTGCTCGAACTGGCCGATATCGACCTTGACCGGCCACAGGTCGCGGCCGTGGTCGACCTTGAGCTTGATGTCGTTGCCGACCAGCCGGGCAAGCAGCATCCTGAGATCAGCGAGTACGTCGGTGAGGTTCAGCACTTCCGGCCGCAGCGTCTGCTTGCGCGAGAAGGCCAGCAACTGTCTCACCAGGGAGGCCGCGCGATTGGCGTTCTGCTTGATGTTCATGATGTCCGGGAAGGACGGATCCGACGGCCGGTGATTGGTCAACAGCAGGTCCGATGCCATGATGATGGCGGTCAGCACATTGTTGAAGTCGTGTGCGATGCCACCGGCGAGCTGGCCGACGGCCTGCATCTTCTGGCTTTGCGCCATCTGCCCTTCGAGCGCCTTCTGCTCGGTCGTCTCGACGGCGTAGACGATGGCCGATTCCTCGGCTCCTTCGCCGCCGGTGCCGTCGGCGACGGCGTTGACGTAGAAACGGATGTGCCGCTCTTCATTGCCGGGCAGCACGGTGTCGATCGGCTCGATGTCGGCCTGCCGCTGCCGGGCTTTCTCGAACGCGGCAGCGAAGGCCGGCCGGTCGCGGTCATGGATCACCGTGTCGAGCCGCACGCGGCGATCCACGGCATCGCGGTCGACGACCGAGGAAAACAGCGAAAGAAAAGGTGCGTTGGTGCGCAGGATGCGCCCGCTGGCATCGACACCGGCGATGGCCATCGGTGTCGAATTGAAGAAGCGGGTGAAGCGCACTTCCGAAGCGCGCAGATCGGCCGAGGCATCCTCGCCTTGCGTGCGGTTGAGCACGATGGTGCGTGTCGGGCCGCCGACGCCCTCCCGGCTGGCCGAAACGCGATGCATGAAGCGTACCGGCAACGCCTCGCCGGTCATCGTCGTCAAGTCGAGATCGATGACCGCATTGCGCGTCGTGCCGGGATCCGCCTTGACGGAGCGCACCAGCGCCATGCCGTCGCCGGCAACGATATCTGGCAAGGTGACGGCGCCGGGCGTGAAGCTGGCAAGGTCGATGCCCAGCCATCCGGCGAGCGTGGCGTTGATGTAGGTGACGCGGCCGTCCTGGTCGGCCGAAAAGAAACCGGCCGGTGCGTGGTCGAGGTGATCTATGGCCTTCTGCAGATCGAGGAAGAAACGCTCCTGCTCGGCCCGCTCCTGCGAAATATCGGCGAGCTGCCAGGCCAGCATCGGCAGCCGCTGGCCCGGAACGCTGAACGTGCGGGCGCGTGCCCGGTACCAGCGGGCGCCCGGTTCAGCGCCGGGCCGGATCGATTGCGCGAGCCGGAACTCGCCGTCGCCCGGCTGCCCGTCACGCAGGCCGGACGCCAGCCGGTAGATGGTCACCGAGGCTTCGGGGATATCGGAGAGCAATCCTTCGACCGTCTTCAGGTCTGCGGCCGAGGAAGCCCCGGTCATATCGGCATAGGCCCGGTTGGCGTAGACGACGCGGCCCTTGGTGTCCGTGACCAGCAGGCCCTGTGACATCGAGTCGACGAAAGCCTTGGACAGTTCGTCGCCCGTCGAGCGCGGTGTGATCTGCACGAAGCCGATCGCGGTCGCGAACAGGAAGCCGACGCCGATCATCGCCAGCACGCCGAGCATGCCGAGCAGGAAGGGATCGCCGAGGCGCTCCCGGAAAAGGCCGAAGACGATTGCCGCTCCCGTCAAAACGACGATGAAGATGATAAGCCGGGTGACCGCGCCCGGTCGCGTATTCTGGTCGACGATCGGTACCGGATAGAAATCGCCGCGCGCTTCCTTGGCCATATGCCCCCTGCTCGTGAAATCCGAGTTTCCGACACCCGCCCCTAATGCATGTCGCCCAAAAGTGACTTCGGTTTCGCGAAAACGACATGCATGAAAAACAAGGACCTAAAGCGCGTCGCATGAATCTGCTTCAGCGCGACGCGCTTTAGCCGGTTGAATCACATTCTCCTAGTCCGGAAAAGGCCCGGGCGGCAAATGTCAGATAAAAATGATGTCGGCCGGCCTTCCCTGTGTTTCAAGCTGTTCACGATGCGTGAAAGGCAACTTGCGGTGGCCAGTCGCAACGGTCTAGTGTCGCGTCACTTTCCAAAACCGATCAGGGGAAACCAATGCAGTGGCTGGATAGCGTGGCGGGTCCCGGTTATGCGGCGGCACTCCTGTGGACCTTCGCGGCGCTGATCCTGCTGGTCATCGTTCTCATCATCGTCAGGCTCGTGCGCAACCTGACCTTCGGCACGTTTGTCGCGGGGGGCCGCAACCGCAAGACGCGGCTCGCTGTCATGGACGCCACCGCCGTCGACAGCCATCGCCGACTGGTGCTGGTGCGACGCGACGACATCGAACATCTGCTCCTGATCGGCGGCCCGACCGACGTTGTTGTCGAACGCGACATCCGCCTCGCCGCGCCGCGTCGTCCTGCGTTGACCGGAGATGGCGGCCTGCAGCCTGTCCCGGCGGCCGCGAAGCCGCGGCCGCCGCAGCCCGCTCCCGCGCCTCCCAGACAAGCACCCGCTCCGCAGCCGATGGCAGGACCCGCCCGCCAGCGCCCGGCAGCGCCGCCACCGGCCCCGGCTCCCACACCGAAACCAGCGGCGCAACCCTATCAGTCGACCAATGTCACGCCGCTGCCTGCCTATGGCTCCGCCAACGCCAATGCCGTCAGGCAGGCGCCACCGCCCCCGCCGAGGCAGGACAGCATCGACGACACGCTGATGAAGGAACTCGAAGTTTCGCTGGACCAGCCCCAGTCCGGCGGGCCGGCCGACAAACCGGCAGCCAAGGCACCGCCGTCGCTCGACGACGAAATGACCAGGCTTTTGGGCGAACTCTCGAGCCAGAAGAGATGATTTGCGCCCGGGCCGCCTGCCAGTGAACTGAACCAGTCGACGTTCAAGCGCGCTTGGCCAGTTGAAGTGCGCGCCGACATCGAACAAAAATGGCCGGAGAACCGGCCATTTGGCAATCAATGCAGAGGCGATCTATCAGTCGTCGCGATAGACTTTTTCACGGCGCTCATGCCGCTCCTGCGCTTCGATCGACAAGGTAGCGATCGGGCGCGCGTCGAGCCGCTTCAACGCGATCGGCTCACCGGTCTCCTCGCAATAGCCATAAGTGCCTTCGTCGATGCGCTGCAGCGCCGAATCGATCTTTGAGATGAGCTTCCGCTGACGGTCGCGGGCCCTGAGCTCGATGGCGCGATCAGTTTCCGAAGAGGCGCGGTCGGCGAGGTCGGGATGGTTGGCGTTTTCCTGCTGCAGGATTTCGAGGGTTTCGCGCGCTTCGCGCAAGATGTCATTTTTCCAAGTGACGAGCTTCGAGCGGAAGTAGGATTTCTGCCGTTCGTTCATGAACGGCTCGTCTTCGGAGGGTACGTAATCGGCGGTAACGATGTCGTTCATTCGACTCACCCAACAGCCCCAAATTTGGCGCTTATATATTCGCCGCCAGACGCCTGCACAAGCGCAATCAACCGCCGACTCACGCAATTGTTAAAGTGTGTCTCCGGCCTTCGCCGGAGCGGGATAAATCTGTTTTGATGGCGAAAGTACGACGGTCCTCGCCGATCGCCCTGCAAGTGATTCGCCGTGCCGAAGAACGCGCACCATTGTGCGCGAAGCTTTTCTCGTGGCTAATCGCGGCAGGACTTCGGCTTTTCGGGCGTCATTGGAGGTTGTGTGAGCAGGCTTTATCTGTTGCGACACGCCAAGGCCGGCTGGGCCTTGCCAGGCATGCGTGATTTCGATCGCCCACTTGACGCATCCGGCCGCGCCGATGCCGAAAAGATGGGGACCGCGATGCGATCCCGCTCCTATGTTCCGGACCTGACGCTGTGCTCCAACGCCAAACGCGCCAGGGAAACGCTCGAGGGACTGGCTGGCCAGACAGACACAGGCAAGGTGCTGTTTTTCGACACGCTCTACAGCGAAGACGCGGCCGGCTATCTCCGGCTCGTACGGGATCATGGCGGACCCGGTTCATTGCTGGTCATAGGCCACAACCCGATGACTGAGGATCTCGCCATGGCGGTCTCGGGCGATGGAGGCGAGACGGAGCGGGCAATGCTCAATCATGGCTTTCCGACCTCGGGTCTCGCCGTCGTCCGTTTCCCCGGCAATCTGGCGAAAGCGGCCCAGGGAGCGGGTTATCTCGAAGCGTTCCTGACACCTGCCGATCTCTGATGCCGATTTCCAGCACCATTTCAAAGCCTGGTTCCAGCGCCTATATCGGACGGACGCAAGTCCAAGAGAGCACATTTTGGGATCATCGCTGACCACCTTCACCGACGAGGCAAGAATTGCCCTCGACACTTTGTCGGGACGTGCCACCGGACTTTTTTCTCCATCGCTGCGTCTGGGTGTCACGGGTCTCTCCCGCGCGGGCAAGACCGTCTTCATCTCGGCCTTCGTGCACAATCTGATCCACGGCGGACGCCTGCCGCTCTTCGAGGCGCAAAAATCGGGGCGGATTGCGCGCGCCTTCCTCGAACAGCAGCCCGACGATGCCGTGCCGCGTTTTCAGTACGAGGACCACATCGCCGCTCTGGTCAACGATCGCGTCTGGCCGGACTCGACCCGCGCCATTTCGGAACTGCGGCTGACGATCGAATATGAATCGGCCTCCGGCTGGAACCGCATGTTTTCGTCAGGCAAACTGTCGGTCGACATTGTCGATTACCCCGGCGAATGGCTGCTCGACCTGCCGCTGCTCGGCAAATCCTTCGCCGATTTTTCGCGCGAAGCCCTCGAAATGGCCACGCTGCCGGTGCGCGAGGACCTTTCGCGGGCCTGGCGAGCGATCTCGGCGGAAATCGACCCGAATGCCGACGCCGACGAAATGACGGCACGCCGGCTGGCTGAAAGCTTCGCCGCCTATCTCAAGGCATGCAAGCTCGACGAGCGGGCGCTTTCCACCCTGCCGCCCGGTCGTTTCCTGATGCCCGGCGACCTCGAAGGCTCACCCGCGCTGACCTTCGCGCCGCAGGCAGGCCTCGGCGACAGGCGCGCGCGCAACGGCTCGCTGCACGCCATGATGGAACGCCGCTACGAGGCCTACAAGACGCATGTCGTCAAACCGTTCTTCCGCGAGCATATCACGCGTCTGGACCGCCAGATCGTGCTCATCGACGCCATGCAGGCGCTGAACGCCGGGCCTGGTGCCATGGCCGACCTGGAGCGCGCCGTCACCGAGATCCTGAGCTGTTTCCGTCCTGGCCGGGGCAGCTTCCTCACCGACCTTTTCTCCCGGCGTATCGACCGCATCCTGGTCGCAGCGACCAAGGCCGATCATCTGCACCACGAAAGTCATGAGCGGCTGCAGGCCATCGTGCGGCGCCTGGCTGACCGCGCCGTGGCGCGGGCGAATTTCACCGGCGCCGATGTCGACGTGGTCGCCATGGCGGCGGTGCGCGCAACCCGCGAGGGCACCGTAAAACAAGGCCGCGAGACATTGCCTGTTATTATCGGCACGCCGATCGCCGGCGAGAAGATCAATGGCGAAACATTCGATGGAAAGACGGAAACAGCTATATTTCCTGGTGATTTACCGGAAAACATTGATGCTGTTTTCGACCTTTCGGGGTCGGACCACAGGCAGGACTCCTCGGACCCGGCAATCCGCTTCGTCCGGTTCCGTCCGCCG
Source organism: Mesorhizobium salmacidum (SeqCode) (assembly GCF_037179605.1). Classification (NCBI taxonomy): domain Bacteria; kingdom Pseudomonadati; phylum Pseudomonadota; class Alphaproteobacteria; order Hyphomicrobiales; family Phyllobacteriaceae; genus Mesorhizobium; species Mesorhizobium salmacidum (SeqCode). Next base: position 19,974 of record NZ_JAPYKS010000009.1, on the reverse strand, counting down.
AAACTCGAACGCACGGCCGAAGGTGTCACGCTGTCGCTGCCGCATATCAGGCTCGACCGCGCCTTGCAGTTCCTGATCGGAGACCATCTGGCATGACCGCGCCCCGCAAACCGGCGGCATTCCGCATCGAGCCGGAAGCAGCGCCGAAACAAGACGCGCCGCAAGCGCGCCAGGCCGAACCGCCGCGCAAACCGCGCCCGATGAAGGCCGATGTGGCGCTGGTCATCCCGGCGGAGGTCGACGTTTTCGACGAACCGGACATTATTGCCGCCGAGCCACCGCCGGCGGTCGCCCCCAGAAAGCGCTCGGTTCTCGGCAGCATCTTTTTCGGCGCCTTCGGCGTGCTGGTTTCGCTGGCTGTCGGCCTGTGGACCGACCAGTTGATACACGATCTCTTTGCCCGCGCCGAATGGCTGGGCTGGCTGGCCGCCGGCATGGCGGCGATTGCGCTGCTGGCGCTTCTTATGATTCTGATTCGCGAATTCCTGGCGATCGCCCGCCTCGCCGAGGTCGAAAAGCTGCAGAAGCGCGCGCTCGATGCCATCGCGCGCGACGATCCGAAGACGGCACGCGCGGTGGTCGATGAACTGTCGGCCTTTGTCGCGGCCAAACCCGAGACCGCGGCCGGCCGGCGCGCGCTGGCCGAATTACGCGGCGAGATCATCGACGGCGCCAATCTGGTGCGCCTGGCGGAAGCGGAAATCCTCGGTCCCCTCGATGTCAGGGCAAAGGTGATGATTCTCGAGGCCGCCAAGCGGGTCTCATTGGTGACGGCGGTGAGCCCGCGCGCGCTCGTCGACGTCGCCTATGTCGTCTTCGAGGCCGGGCGCCTCATCCGCCGGCTGTCGGAACTCTATGGCGGACGGCCCGGAACGCTGGGTTTCTTCCACCTGGCGCGCAGCGTGCTGGCGCATCTGGCGGTCACCGGCTCGATTGCCATCGGCGACAGCTTTGTCCAGCAGATCGTCGGCCACGGCCTGGCGGCGCGCCTCTCGGCAAAGCTCGGCGAGGGCGTCGTCAACGGCATGATGACGGCGCGCATCGGCATCGCGGCGATGGAGACGGTGCGCCCCCTGCCCTTCAGCGCCGCCAAGCGTCCGGGACTGGGCGATTTTCTCGCCGCCTTGACATCGTTCGCGACCAAGAAAGACGCCGAAACAGCCGGCTCCGCCAAATAGCGTCCAGCTCTTTGGGACAGTGCTCGGATTGCGGTTTCGAAGGCTCCCGGTGACGAAGCATTAACCAATCTTCTTCATGGTCAAACCGGTTTCAAACAGTCTCGTTGTTGCCGGGTGTCGTCGATGAAAAGCGTAATTCTGTCCAGCATCCTGCCCCTGGCGGCGGCGATCACAGCGGTCGCCGGTATTGCCTCCGGGGCCTGCGCCGGAGAGCCGGACAAGCAGTTTTTCCAGTCGGCCGAAGGCAAATGGATCGGCCCCGGCGAAATCGTCGCCGGCAAGTACAAGGGCACGAAATTCAACTGCAGCTTCACCGGCGCCACCCCCGACGGCAAGATGGGCATGACGCTTGACGGCGGTTGCCGGGTCGGCATGTTCACCCAGCCGATGTCGGCCAAGATCGAGCGCAAGGGCCGCGACTACAAGGGTTCCTTCATGGGTGGCGCGGCCGGTGCCGGCCTCGATATCATCGGCGGCAATGTCGTCGACGCCCGCAAGGTCGTCTTCACCATCAACCGCAACCAACTGCGCGGCGTCATGCAGGCACGCATTCCCGACGACAATTCGATGACGGTGACGATCGCCGTGCGCGTTCAGGACCAGCTGGTGCCGGTCATCGGCATGAGTCTTAAGCGGGTCGATGCCGTCGAAGTCGGCTCCATCGCGCCGAACTGAGCGACGAAAATCGCTTCACACTTTCCTGGAATTGCTCGAATACACCCCAAAAAACCAAAGAGGCGGCAGCCCATCGCCACCGCCTCCTTTGAAACAGTCGGGCGTCAGCCCTTGATCGCGGCGGTCACCTCGTCATACGCCTTGCAGGCGTCGGCCAGGGTCGTGGAGCCCTGATATTTGGTCGTCACCGCCTGGACCTTGGCGGTCAGGTCAGCCGCCTTGGAGGGGTCCTTGGTGATCGCCTCCTGCAGCGCGGCGGCCATGTCCTGCGCCTTCTTGGTCGCCATCTCGGTCGTGCATTCCGGCGCCTTCGAACAGGCGGAACCGGCAAGCACCGCCAGCCCGACGGCAACGAGCAAAAACTTCTTCATGTCAGTCATCTCCTCAAAAGGGTGGGACATGATCGCCGCGCACCCCCAATGGCCGAAGCCGAGCGTGCTTAGCCTTCGATTGCGGCAACAAGCAACGCGTTACCGACGTCAACTTGTGTAACGCGCCTGCAACATTGCCAACGGCCGGATTCAGGCTGCTGTGTCGGTGGCGGCAAAGTTCAGCTGCGCGGTTGTAGCAGCGCCAAGACGGCCGTCGATGCGGCAAGGATGGCAGTCGCAGTCAAAGGCGCTGTCGGGCCATAAGTGTCCACAACATAACCGCCGACAACCGCGCCGATGGTGATGGCGACTTGAAAGGACGCGACCATCAGGCTGCCCGCTGCTTCCAGCGCGTCCGGCGCCGCGCGAGACAGATTTGTCGGCAGCACCACCGGCGCCATGCCGAAGGCGAAGCCCCATAGCGTGGCGAAGCCAAAGGCAACGCCGATGTGCACGCCCCAAAGCACCAATGCCAGCGCCGCGAACGCCATCAATGCGGCCGTAACCACGAGAGCCACGTGGATATTGGCGTCGGCCATGCGGCCACCGGCAATATTGCCGATCACAGCCGCGATGCCAAATCCGAGCAACGCCAGGGCAATAGGCCCGGTCGCAAGGAGCGTCACGTGTTCGAGAAACGGACGTACATAGACCGAGCCGGCAAAATGCCCCGTCATCAGCAAAAGGATAGCAAGCATACCGAGTTGAATGCCACGCCGCCGTGTCAGCCGAAGGACGTCTGCAAGACTATTGCTTGCCGTTGCAGGCAAGGTCGGCAGGCTGAGTAACTGCAGCAGCATGGCGATCAAGGCCAACCCCGCCGTCATGGCCATGGCGCTGCGCCAACCCAGCCAGTCGCTGATCAACGCGCCCATCGACGGTGCGGCAATTGTTGCGAGCGAGACGCCGAGGGTGACGATAGCCATGCCCCGCCCCGTCGCATTGGCACCCACCAGCCTCGCCACGACGGCTACCGAAAGGGCCCAGAAAGCGCTGAGAGCGATCCCCAGCCCGGCCCGGCCCAACAATAACAGCCAGAAATTGGGCGCCAGCGCCGCAAGAATGTTGGAACCGACCGCCAAGGCCATGAGGCCGACAAGCACCGTCTTGCGGTTCAATCGGCCGATGAGGACATTGCTCAACATGGCCGTCACGGCGCCGACGGAAGCGGTGGCGGTGACCACCTGCCCGGCCGTCCCCTCGCTGATGCCGAGATCGCGCGCCATCGGCGTCAGCAGACCTGCCGGGAGGAATTCGGCGGATACCAGCGCAAAGCTGGTGGCCGCCAAGGAAAGGACCGCGAACCATGTGGTTGCGCTCCACGTGGTCGGCGCGACGGCATCAAGGTCAATCGCCGCGTCTTCAAGCTGTAATGTTGTGTCAGTCACGGAAGGATCTCCAAAGTTTGGAGATCTTCATAAACAAGTCTTTTCGGATGATATGTATCTTAAAATCCGAAATTCACGTCTATTCGTCCGGGAATTGTGCGGCGCACAACGCCCGGCGAGACATTGGTGATGCGCTTGAAGGCGCGAGCGAAGGATGCCTCGGAATCATAGCCCAAGCGGGTAGCAACCTCGGCCACCGACAAGCCGTTTTGCCCCAACAACTCGCGGGCAAGCTGCATGCGCAGACGGGCGAGATAGCGTGCCGCGCCTTCTCCCAATACGGCACTGAAGCGCTCAGCGAAAATCGAGCGCGATTGGCCTGCCAGGCCGGCGAGGCTTTCGAGCGTCCAGTTGTGACCGGGGTCCCTGTGCATGGCTGCCAGAGCGCGGCCAATATGGGGATCGCGGATGGCCGCGAGCCATCCGGTGGTCGAAGCCCCCGTGCAATTGACCCAGCAGCGAATGAGCCGGGCTGTCAGCAAGTCCGCCATACGAGACAAGATGGTGGCGCTGCCCGTCTGCGGTTGCGCGGCTTCCGCGGTCATAGCCGCCAGCAAAGGACCAACGATCGGGTCATTGCCGGCCACGTCGCAACCCTTGATGATAGGCGGCATCAATGTAATCAGTGGGTTCAGCGCACAGGCACCCAAGGCCATGGAGCCGCAGAAAAGGGTGCTTGCCGCGCCCGTGCCTTCCCGCACCACTTCGCAGACGTTGCCCCCCAACTTGGTCACCTGGCAATCCTCGAGCGAGTCGCCCACGACGTCCGGCGCACTCGCCAGCCGATGGGCGATACCTTGCGGCAGCAGCACCAGATCGCCATCGCGCAACTCCTGCCAGCCTTGCGCTTCGGTATGAATCCAGCATGGACCCTGACCAACAAAGTGAAAACGAAGCAGCGATTGTTGCGGAAATTCTATGCTCCAAGGATGTCGGAGCTCGCAGCGGCCATAATTGACTCCACTCAAGCGAAAGTCCTGTAGAACTTCGCTGAGCGCATCCATCGGGATGTGAGGCGGGGGACCCGGCCGGGACGAATAGTCAAGCATCGGGCCCATATTGACACCAATCGTCCGACAGGCAAGCGGAGACCGTTGTTCCACCAGGGGAATCGCTTCAACGGCACCCTACCCGTCCTGGCAGGCTCCCCGCCCTTGCCTCCCGCTCCAACTGCATGCAAGGAGTGATGTCGGACACAGGGACAAGAGGCATGGCAGCGGAAGCATCAGGCAGCGATCTCATTCAGGTGGTGGCACTGCTGGCGGCGGGTGTGGTGGCCGTCCCGATCTTCAAGCGCATGGGTCTCGGTTCGATTCTCGGTTACCTGGCCGCCGGCGTGGTGATCGGCCCATTCGGCATCGGTGTCTTTTCTGAATCGGGAGCCATCCTCCATGTCGCCGAACTCGGCGTCGTCATGTTCCTGTTCATCATCGGCCTGGAAATGCAGCCGTCGCGGCTCTGGGGCCTGCGCCGCGAGATCTTTGGGCTTGGCGCGCTTCAAGTCGGGGTATGCGCCGTGCTGCTGACCGGTGTCGGCATGGCCGGAGGGTTTCCGATCGCGCAATCCTTCGTCGCCGGCGCCGGTTTCGTGCTGACCTCGACGGCCATCGTCATGCAGCTTCTTGAGGAACGCGGCGAAATCGCCTCGCCCAAGGGCCAACGCATCGTTTCCATCCTGCTGCTGGAGGATCTGGCGATCGTGCCTCTGCTCGCCCTGATCGCTTTCCTGGCGCCCGGCGGCGCCGATACCAGCCTGTCGGAGCGGCTGACCGAGGTCGGCATCGGCCTCGCCGCGATCGTGGGACTGGTGGTGGCGGGACGCTACCTGCTCAACCCCTTCTTCCGCATCCTGGCGGATGCCCGTGCGCGCGAAGTGATGACGGCCGCGGCTCTTCTGGTCGTACTCGGGTCGGCGCTCGCCATGCAGCTCAGCGGCCTGTCGATGGCGATGGGCGCGTTCCTGGCCGGCGTGCTGCTCTCGGAATCGACCTTCCGCCATCAACTCGAAGCCGACATCGAGCCGTTCCGCGGCATCCTGCTCGGCCTGTTCTTCCTTGCGGTCGGCATGTCGCTCGATCTTCATGTAGTGGCCGCGAACTGGAAGCTGATCGCCATCTATGTCGTCGCCTACATGGTGATGAAGGCTTTCGGCATCTACATCGTCGCCCGCATCCTGAAATCAGGCCACCGCGAGGCACTGGAACGCGCGGTTTTCATGGCGCAAGGCGGTGAGTTCGCTTTCGTGCTCTATTCCGCGGCCGCCGCCGTCGGCATCATCGATGGCCAGGCAAACGCGACGCTGACGGCGATCGTCATCATCTCCATGGTGCTGACGCCGCTGGCGATCATTGCCTTGCGCTATTTCACGCCGCGCGACGAGCAGTCGCTGGACGGCGTCGAAGTCGCCGATGGCCTGACCGGCAGCGTGCTGGTCATCGGCTTCGGCCGCTTCGGCCAGATCGCGAGCCAACCCCTGCTCTTGCGCGGCATCGACGTCTCGATCATCGACAACGATGTCGAGATGATCCAGGCGGCCGCCGATTTCGGCTTCAAGGTCTATTATGGCGACGGCACGCGGCTGGACATCCTGCACGCGGCCGGGGCCGGCCGCGCGCGAGCCGTGCTCATCTGTGTCGACAAGCCCGACGCCGCCATCCGGATCGCCGAACTCGTCAAGGCGGAGTTCCCTTTGCTTACGGTGCTGGCACGTGCGTTCGACCGCGGCACGGCACTGCAGCTCATCCGCGCCGGCGTCGACTATCAGCTGCGCGAAACCTTCGAATCGGCGCTCGTCTTTGGTGGCTCGACCCTCGAGGCGCTGGGCGTCGATCCCGAAGACGTCGCCGAAACGATCGAGGACGTCAGGCGCCGCGACACGGCCCGGTTCGAGACCCAGCTCGCCGAAGGCATCCGCTCGGGACAGCGTTTCCTGAAAGGCAATATCGGCACGCCGATCCCGGCCCCGCTTTCCACGCCCCGCCGTCCCGGTCAGGCGCTCAACGAGGAAACGGCCGGCGTCCTGCATAAATCCGAACCGGCGAATTGAATTGGGGAATCAGGCAATGGAACTGGACAGCAGAGCCCTGTCGGTCACCAAATTCTGGCGCGACGCCGGCGAGGATGCGTGGTTCGAGAAGAACAACGCTTTCGATGCCGATTTCCGCGACGGCTTCCTCGACCTCCATTACGCCGCCGCGCGCCGTGAATACGACGACTGGTCAGGATATGCCGAAGGCTCGCTGGCGCTGATGATCCTGCTTGATCAGTTTCCGCGCAATTGCTTTCGCGGCACCGGCCATATGTTTGCCACCGACCCGTTGGCGAAGCATTTTGCGCAAAAGGCGGTCGCTGGCGGCCATGATATCGTGCTGGAACCGGAAGTCCGCGTGTTCCTTTATTTGCCGTTCGAACATTCGGAAAACCTTGCCGACCAGGATCTGTCCGTCGAACTTCACACCGCCAGGGCCGAGTTCAATCTGAAATACGCGCTGGAACATCGTGACATCATCCAGCGCTTCGGCCGTTTCCCGCACCGCAACAGAATGCTCGGCCGCGAGACCACGGCTGAGGAAAAAGCGTTCCTGGATGACGGCGGTTTCTCCGGCTGATACCGCCGGTCTAGCGCAGCCACCAGTCGCGGCCGGACGGCAGCCGCTCGATGCCGGCCGCGTCGACCGCGCCCAGGCGATCGACAACGCGTTTGCCGTCTACGGTAAGGTCCGGCGCGATCTCGGCCAGCGGCGCCAGCACGAAGGCGCGCTCCAGCATGCGCGGATGCGGCACTTCGAGGCCCGTTTCATGGATGATGCGGTCGCCGAACACCAGGATGTCGATGTCGATGAGGCGCGGCCCCCACCTCTCCTCGCGCACACGTTTGAGCTTTCGCTCGGCATCGAGGCAGAGGTCGAGCAATGTCCGCGGCGACAGCCGTGTCGACAATTCGGCGGCCGCGTTGAGGAAGTCCGGCTGGTCGAGCTTGCCCCAGGGCGGCGTCCGGTAGAGCGAAGAAACGGCGGCCACGTCAGTATCGGTATCGGCATCGAGCAGGCGCAACGCGGCCCCCATCGACTTGGCCGGATCACCGAGATTGCCGCCGAGGCTCAGATAGACGGTGTTACTCGGGCCAGACAACGGTCACCTCGACGTAATCGAGCACGCCAGGCACTGGGGCATTCGGCTTGCGAACGGTAACCTCGGCTTTGCGGATCTGGGGAAAGCGCCCGGTGAGAGCCTTTGCGACTTCCAGGGCCAAGGCCTCGATCAGGAAACGCCTGTGTCCAGTGATGATTTCCTCAATGACGGTGAAGGCGACGCCGTAATTGACGGTTTCCCCGATGGCGTCATCGACGAGCGCGCGGCCGGGCTCGACAGTGAGCGAGGCATCGACATAGAAGCGCTGACCGAGCGCTTCTTCCTCATCCAGCACGCCGTGCCGGGCAAAGAAGGCGCAATTCTTCATGCGGATGACATACATGGCTCAGCGTTCCGATCCGGTTTCCCGCGCCAGCATAGCATCCGCCACGGCCAGCGCGTCCACGTTGATTGCGACATCATGGACGCGAAACAGATGCGCGCCCTTGAGCCGGAGAATGACGCTGGTCGCCGCCGTCCCGGCTGCCCGGTCGGCTGCATCGCGACCGGTGACGGTGCCGATGAAGCGCTTCCGCGACGTACCGGCCATCAGTGGGAAGCCGAGTGCATCAAGCTCGGAAAACCGTGCCATCAGGTCGAGGTTTTCCTCCGCCGTCTCCTTGGCGAAACCAAAGCCGGGGTCGAGCACGATCTGGTCGTCGGCGACACCTTGCCCGCGCCCGATCTCCAGCGATTTCCCCAGGAACGCCAGCTGGTCCGCGATCACGTCGGGAAGCTTCTCGCGATCCCGGCCGGTATGCATGATGACGAGCCCGGCGCCGGTTTCGGCCGCCACTCGCGCAATGTCGGGCTCGCGCTGCAGACCCCAGACATCATTGACGATGTGCGCGCCGGCAGCCACGGCGAGCCGCGCGGTGTCCGCACGATAGGTGTCGACCGAGATCAGCACCTCGCCCGCACGCGCCAGCGCCTCGATCACCGGCAGGATACGGGCCTGCTCCTCGGTGGCCGAAATCGCGGCGGCGCCCGGCCGGGTGGATTCTCCGCCGACATCGATGATTGCGGCGCCTTCCCCGATCATGCGGCGCGCCTGGACCAGCGCGGTTTCGGGAGCATCAAACAGGCCGCCATCGGAGAAGCTGTCGGGCGTGACATTGAGGATGCCGACCACCACGGCCTTGCCGCCAAGCCCGAGATGGCGCCCATGCGCCAGCTGCCATCGCCCCGCCGTCATTGCGCATCAACCATGGGCTCATCAACCAAGAGGTCATCAACGATGTGTGATCCGCATCGGATCAGTTCCGTTGCGCCGGCAAAGGCCGTAAAGCAAGGTGACAGAAGAGGCAACATGATGACACGATCCCTGCTCTGCGCACTGCTGCTTACCGCCGCCGTTCCGGCGGATGCGGCCAATCTGGTGAAGACATACAGCTATTTCGCCATCGGCGGCAGAACGCTGGAGGATATCGAGCAGCAACTCGCCAAACACGGGCCGCAAGTCAAAAGCACGGGATCGCGCCACCCTGGCGCCACCCAGATGGCTTTCACGACACGCATCAGCTACGCCAGCCAGTCCGGCTCCTGCCGGATCGCCGACGCGGTCGTGACCGTCAAGGTCAAGGTGATCCTCCCCGAATGGCGCCGGCCGCGCAAAGCCGATGCCGACGTGCGGCTGTTCTGGGATACATTGTCGGCCGACATCAAGCGCCATGAAGACCGCCATGTCGAGATCGCCAAGAACCACGGCCGTGCACTCGAAGACGCGTTGAAGGCAAGCTATCCGCAGAAGGATTGCGATGCGGCAAAGGCCAAGGCCGCCGAGATCACGGCGGTCCAGCTAGCCAGACACGATAAGGATCAGGTGCGGTTTGACCTTGTCGAAGGCGCCAATTTCGAAAGCCGCATCCTGCGGCTGATGCGCTACAGGATGGAGCGCATCGGAAGTGGCCGATTGCCGCCGCCGACCTGAATTTCCTCACCGCTTCCGTTGGCCTGGATGCAAGCCAACCGGGCGGAAGCGTAGTGCCAGTTTCGATTTTTTTTCGAGCACTAGTCGAAATAGGCCTATACGGAACGACATATCCAGGGTTGCTACGCGCACAAGCTGGAAACACGAGCATCACGATCGATCGCACCGCGGATGCACCAGACAGACCCGATGCGGCAGCGCAAAGCGCATGGACGAGAATTATGGACCAGGCTGTCGACAAGCAGGCCGTGGCGGCGGCGAGCGCGCCGCTGACCGAAAGCGAAAAGAACGCCATCATCGGCGGCGTCCTCCTGTCGATGCTGCTGGCAGCCCTCGACCAGACCATCGTCGCACCCGCCATGCCGACCATCGGGCGCTCTCTCGGCCATGCCGAATATCTGCCATGGATCGTCACCGGCTATCTCCTGACCGCAACCGCCGTGGCACCGCTCTACGGCAAGATTTCCGACGTCCATGGACGGCGGCCGACCGTCTATGCGGCAATCCTCATCTTTCTCGCCGGATCGCTGGTCAGCGCACTGGCCCCCAACATGTTCGTCCTTATCCTGGGGCGCGCGATCCAGGGGGCCGGTGGCGGCGGCCTTTTCGCGCTGACGCAGACCGTGGTCGGAGACCTTGTCCCGCCGCGCGAACGGGCGCGCTATGCGGCGTGGTTTTCGGGCACGTGGGCCGTTGCCAGCGTCGCCGGGCCGCTGCTGGGCGGCACTTTTGCTGAACATCTGCACTGGTCCCTCATCTTCTGGATCAACATCCCGCTGGGCTTTGTTGCGATGGCGATCATCAACAAGCCGCTCAAGAAGCTGCCGATCGCGGCCAAGAATCACAGCATCGATGGTCTCGGCGCATTGCTGCTCATCGTCGCCACGGCGCTGTTGCTGCTGGCGCTGAACTGGGGCGGCAGCGCCTATCCCTGGTTATCGCCGGAAGTCATTGGCGTCCTGGCGTGCTCCGCGCTTTTCTGGGGCGCCTTTGCCCTGCGGCTGACGCGGGCGGGCGAACCGCTCATTTCGCTTGAGGTACTGGGCAACCCGATCGTCCTGGCCGGCACTCTGTCGATGTTCCTGCTCCAGGCCGCGAGCGTCGGCCTTGCCGTCTATCTGCCTGTCTATCTGCAATCGATACTTGGCCTGACGGCGAGCGAGTCGGGCATTGCAATGCTTGGCCTACTGCTTGGAACCGTGGGCGGCGCCGCGTCCAGCGGCCGCCTGATACCGCGCTTCACCCACTACAAGCGCATCGCCATGGTCGGCGTCATCTTCGCAATCCTGTGCATGGGCCTGCTGGCCTTTGTCGCCGGCCATTCATCGCTGCTTGTCGTCGAAGTCCTGACCATCTGTATCGGGCTGGGAACCGGTACGACGTTTCCGGTAACCACCGTATCCGTGCAGAACGCCGTCGACCGAATGCATCTTGGCGTAGCGACTGGGGTGCTTACCTTTCTGCGTTCGCTGGGCAGTGCATTGGGGGTCGCGATGCTCGGCGCCGTCGCTCTGGGCTTCGGATTGCCGCTGGCCGGTGAAGGCGTTGAGATGGCCGGACATGTCGTATCGGCCGAACCCTTCGCGATGATCTTCCTCGTCGCGGCCGGCACTCTGGGACTGGGCCTCATCGCGCTGACCCTGATGCCCGAGAAAGAACTTCGAGGCCACGTCGACGATCCGGCGCCGATCCTGGCGGAATAATTAGCCCGAGACGCCGAGCTTCTTCTGCAGGCTGGTCGACGAAGTCGTGTACTGGAACACGATCCGTTCGCCGGGGCTGATGACGCGCTTGGCGGCCTGCGCCATAAGCGCCACCTCGTGGAAACCCGATAGGATCAGCTTCAGCTTGCCCGGGTACCAGTTGATGTCGCCCACCGCGAAGATGCCGGGCACCGATGTCTGGAATTTCTCGGTATCGACCGGAATCAGGTTCTCGTGGAGATTGAGCCCCCATTCCGCGATCGGGCCGAGCTTCATGGTCAGCCCGAAGAACGGCAGCATGCGCGTACAAGACACCTCGATGTCGCCATCCGGACCGCCCTTGATCGTGGCCGATGCCAGTTGGCCATCGGCCCCGGTAAGTCCGGCCACCTGGCCGACCCTGAATTCCAGCTGCTTCATCTCCTGCATGGCGTACATCTTGTTGACGCTGTCGGGCGCCGCGCGAAACTCCGGCCGCCGATGAACGAGCGTCACACTCCTTGCCACCGGCTGCAGGTTCAGCGTCCAGTCCAGCGCCGAGTCGCCGCCGCCCACGATGACCAGGTCATGGCCGCGAAAATCCTCCATCCGGCGGACCGAATAGAAGACGCTCGTGCCTTCAAAGGCTTCGATGCCGGGAATTGGCGGGCGCTTCGGCTGGAATGAGCCGCCGCCGGCGGCAATCACCAGCACCTTGGCCTCGAACACCTCGTTCTCGTCCGTGGTCACGCGAAAGCCGCCGTCGTCCAACTTTTCGAGACTGGAGACCATGCGGTTGTAGGTGAAGTCGGGCTTGAACGGCGCAACCTGCTCGAGCAGCTTGTCAACGAGCCCTTGCGCCGAGATTGAGGGCCAGCCGGGAATGTCGTAGATCGGCTTTTCCGGATAGAGTTCCGCGCATTGGCCGCCGGGCTTGTCGAGAATGTCGATCAGATGGCACTTCAGGTCCAACAGGCCGAGCTCGAATACGGCGAACAGGCCGACCGGCCCTGCCCCGACAATGAGGACGTCTGTGCTGATGATGCCGGTCATGATGCGCCTCGCTGCGAAAGTCCAGGCGAGACTGCATGACCGTTGGCCCGCTGCCAAGCGTCAGCGGGAAAAATCGCCGATGTTGGATTTCAGCCCTGACGTTCGGGAACCCGCACGATCAGGCCGTCGAGAGCGTCGCGCACCTTGATCTGGCACGACAGGCGCGAGTTCGGCTGGACCTCATAGGCGAAGTCCAGCATGTCTTCTTCCATCGCCTCGGGCTCGCCGACTTCGGCCGTCCATGCCTCGTCGACATAGACATGGCAGGTCGCGCAGGCGCAGGCGCCGCCGCACTCCGCCTCGATGCCCGGCACGGCGTTGCGGATGGCGTTTTCCATGACCGTCGAACCGTTTTCGGCATCCACGTCGAAATGTGTGCCGTCATGGGCGATGAAGGTCAGTTTGGTCATTTGTCACCTGAAGGGAGTTTCGCCCGGGACGAAGGGGAGGTTCGCCCGGGACGAAAGGGAATTTCGCCCGAGATAATCACTCCGGCAAACAAGTCAACTGCCGCGCGAAAGCGGCGCTCCGTGACGTTTTTGTCGCAAACCGGAATCAGCGACTGATGGCGGCGATGAAGTCGCGCACTTCGTCGATCAGCCCGCCGAGCCGCTTGAGGGTCTGGACATCCTCCGGCCGGTGCTCGATATCGGTGGCGCAATCGGCGATGGCGAAGGCGCCCACCCCGCGGGCCGACCCTTTCAAGCCGTGAGCCAGCAGAAGCCGGTCCTTGATGTCGGCATCGACTATTTTGTCGCGCACCGATAATGCCTGCTGTACAAATAGCGCCAGCACCTCTTGCTCGAGGGCGCGGTCGCCCATCGTTTGCCGGGCAAGGTGTGCCAAATCGACCGGCCGGGACTGCCTCGTTCCCGATACGTCGCCCCCGGGCATTGAGAAGGCAATGCCGCTTTCGCCACGCATGAACTCGAACTCCATTTTCTTCGGCCGCCCTGAAAAACTAGGCGATTCCAGTGGACAACGGGTTAATGAATGGCCGGGAAAAATGTTGCGAAAGCGGCGCCCCAATCACGGTTGCGTTAACCTTATATTTAAAGTTTTACGTATCCCGCGGAATGCATGTTTTCTTTACCCCCCTGTGTCATTACGATACGAGGGTCCATTTTCAGCCTCCTGCGCGGGGGTAAGACAAACAGAATTATAAGCCCCCGCGGCAGCTAGTACAGGGTAGCGAAGGCATGGCGAAGAAACCAACGACGACCAGAAATCTCGACAGCGACGTAGCCAGGGAACTCGAAAAAGCACTCGATCTCGACTTGAGCGGCGATGCCGACGGCGGCGACCTCGATATCGCCGCTTCGATGGAAGATCTGGAAGCGCAGATATCCCAGGCCGCCGACGAGCTGGCACGCGAGGGACGCAATCAGCAGCCGGCGGCGCCCGTCGTCAATCAGGCTCAAGGCGCCAAGCCCGCGCCAATGGCTCAGGGCGCCAGGCCCGCGCCAATGGCCAAGCCAGCCGAACTTCGCCCGGTGGAGACGCGCAATGGTGGCCAGCCCGCCGGCTTCGCCCCAGCCAACGATGATCGCCAGAAAGATTACAAGACCCTTCTGCACAGCCTGAACAGGCGCGCCTCCAACACCATCTACTGGGTCATCGCCTTTGTCTCGCTCGCCTGGATCGCCGGCGCCGGCGGATTGGCCAACCTGCTTTTTGGACCGAGCATCTGGCGGATACGCACGCTGGACCAGTTCTTTGCCCGCCCCGAACTGATCGGCCTCGCCGTCGCGGCAATCGTGCCCGTCATCCTGTTCTGGGCCTTCGCGGCGATGATTCGCCGCGCCCAGGACATGCGCATCGCCGCGCAATCGATGACGGAAGTGGCTTTCCGCCTGACCGAGCCGGAAAACATGGCTCAGGATCGGGTCATGATGATCGGCCAGGCCGTCCGCCGCGAGGTGGCCGCAATGGGCGAAGGCATCGAACGCACCCTTGCCCGTGCCGTCGAACTGGAAACGCTGGTCCACAGCGAGGTCAACCAGATCGAGCGCTCCTATTCGGAAAACGAAACCCGGATCAGGTCGCTGGTCGACGGACTGGGCAGCGAACGCGAAGCGGTGGTCACCCATGCCGAACGCGTCCGCGCCTCGATCTCCGGCGCCCACGAGACGTTGCGCGATGAAATCGGCGCGGCAAGCGACATCATCCGCGACAGCATCCTCAATGCGTCGACCAAACTGTCGATGACGATCACCAATTCCGGCGACACGCTGATCGACCGCATCAACGAAAGCTCGATGTCGATCTTCGACTCCGTGGAGGGCCGCCTCGACAACATCACCGACCGGCTTTCAACCTCCGGCGAGGCTTTCGCCAGCCTGCTCGACACCCGTATCGCCAAGCTGACGGACACCACGGACGGCTTGACCCGTTCCTTGACCGACCTGCTCGACGACCGCACCACCGGCATGGTGTCGCTGCTCGGCGGCGCCGCACGCACCCTCAATTCCGAGTTCGAAGCCAGTCTCAACGGCATCGAGCGCACCTTGGCCGAACGGGGCCAGGCGCTGATCAGCGAGTTCCAGACCCGCGCAGAAGCGCTGGATACCGGCACCCAGAAGCTCAATGCCGCGCTTGAGGCCCGTGCCCGCCAGATCAACGAAACGCTGGTCGAGCGTGCGCGTGAAATCGCCCACACCTTCGCCGAGAGCAAGGACACGCTGTCGGCCATGATCGATCAGGGCAAGACCCAGATCGGCGCCGACATGGCCGACATCGTCACCTCGACCTCATCCATGCTCGAAGCGCGCGCCAGCGATTTCGCCGGCCGCATGGAGGCAGCCCGCCACGTCGTGTCGCGCTCCTTCGACGCCGACATTCAGCGGCTTGCCGATGCGCGCGTCGGTATCGAGGAAGCCGTCGAAAACCACAGCCGCAAGCTCTCCGAGAGCCGCGAGCGCATGGCGGCCGCCATGCAGGCGGACCTGGAGAAATTCGCCGAGGGCCGCGCCGGCATCGATGCCGCCGTGACCAACCAGGTGCAGAAGCTGGCCGAAGGCCGCGGCCTGATAGCGCGTGCGCTCGAAGAAGACCTGCGCAAGGTCAACGAATCGCGCGCCGCTATCGATGCGTCGCTCGGCAGTCATCTCGAACGATTGGAAGAAGGCCGCAACCGGCTCTCTCTGGCTCTCAACGAAGACTCTGGTAAATTGGTGCAAGCTCGTACGATCATTGATGAAATGGTCGCCGGACATGTCGGAAAGCTGGCTGAAGGCCGCAACATCCTGTCGCGCGCCCTGGAAGCTGATCTTGGCAAACTGTCCGACAGCCGCGCCGACATAGACGGCCTTGTCGCCGGCCAGGTCGAGAAGATCGCCGAGGGCCGCGCGGTGCTCGCCAAGGCGCTGGAAAACGATATTGCCGGCATCAAGAACCTCATCGAGGCGCATTCGGCAAAACTGGCCGAAGACCGCTCGCAGCTCGGCCGTTCGCTCGAAAACGACCTGTCGGGCATACGCGGCCTGATCGACAGCCATTCCGGGCGCCTGGCAGAAGACCGCAGCCTGCTGTCGCAGACGCTTGAAGCCGACCTCGCCAAGCTGGCCGAAAGCCGTTCCAGCATCGACGGGCTGGTCGCCGGCCAGGTCGAGAAGCTGGCCGAGGGCCGCGACATCCTCAAGCGTGCGCTGGAATCCGACCTCAACACGATCAAGAGCGTCATATCGAGCCAGTCGGACAAACTGGCCGAGGATCGCGGACAGCTCTCGCGCGTTCTGGAAGCCGATCTGCAGAATGTGAACAGCGTCATCGCCGATCACATGAACAGGCTGGTTCAGGATCGCTCGACCTTGTCGAAAGCGCTGGAGGACGATCTCGCCAAGCTGGCCGAAAGCCGCTCCAGCATCGACGGGCTGGTCGCCGGCCAGGTCGAGAAGCTGGCCGAAGGTCGCGACATCCTGCGCCGCGCATTGGAGGCCGACCTCAACACGGTCAGAAACACCGTTGCCGACCAGTCCCAGAAACTGGTCGACGATCGCTCCCAGTTCGCCCGTGCACTGGAGGCCGATCTCGAAACCGTCAACAGCCTTGTCAACAGCCATTCGGACCGGCTTGTCCAGGAGCGTTCGACACTGTCGAAGGCGCTTGAGGCCGACCTGCTGACCGTTAGCGGGCACGTCAACAATCACGCGGAACGGCTTGTCGAGGAGCGTTCGACCTTGTCGAAGGCGCTGGAGGACGATCTCGCCAAGCTGGCCGAGAGCCGATCCAGCATCGACGGTCTGGTCGCCGGCCAGGTCGAGAAGCTCGCTGAAGGCCGCGATGTCCTCAAGCGCGCGCTGGAGGCCGACCTTGCCAAGCTGGCCGAGAGCCGCTCCAGCATCGACGGTCTGGTCGCCGGCCAGGTCGAGAAGCTCGCCGAGGGCCGCGACATTCTCAAGCGCGCTCTCGAAGCCGACCTGCAGAGGCTGGCCGAAAGCCGCGGCGATATCGATGAGATCATCGCTGGACATGTCGGCAAGTTGTCCGAAGGCCGCAATATGCTCAGCCGCGCGCTGGAAGACGATCTCGGCAAGCTCGCCGAGACCCGCAAGGACGTCGATCGCTCGCTGTCCGGCCACATCGACCAGATCGCGGCCAGGAGCACGGACATTTCCGCCGCGATTGCTGCCGATGTCGACAAGATCGAGCAGGCGTTCAGCCGCCAGACCGGCATCATCGAGGAACGCGCCGGCACCATGGAGCGCGCGCTCTCGACTGGCGTCGATAACGTCCGCAGCGTGCTCGAGAAGAGCGCGGTCTTCGTCGCCGGCGCCTTGCGCGAAAAGGTCCTGGAAGTCACCAGCACGCTGCACGAGCAGGCGGGTGCCGCCTTCAGTGACGCCGATCGCAAGATCGCCGAGCGTGCCGAACAGACGTCCGCCGCCCTGCTGGCACGGGCCGAAGACATCGCCCGCACCTTCGAGGAGGCCGATCGGCGCCTCCACGCCCGTGCGGAAGATACGTCGAACGCCTTGCTCGCCCGCGCCGACGACACCTCCAGCTCGCTGCTGGCCCGCGCCCATGAAACCGCCGATCAGCTTGCCGCTCGCGCTGGCGAGATCGCCGGGACCTTCGACATGGCGGACCAGAAGCTCGCCGCCCGGGCCCAGGAGACCGCCGATCAGCTGGCCGCCCGCGCAAGCGAGATTGCCGGCACGTTCGACGCGGCCGACCAGAAGCTCGTCGCCCGGGCCGTGGAGACGGCGCAGTCGCTGGCCGCCCGCGCCGGCGACATCCTGCGCAACTTCGAAAGCGCCGACCAGCGGCTCGGCATGCGCATCGGCGAATCCGCCGAGGCGCTCGCCGCCCGTGCGTCGGACCTCGGCCGCATCTTCGACGCCGCCGACCAGCATTTGGTCTCGCGCATCGCAGAGGGTTCAGGCGCGCTGTCCAGCCGGGCGTCCGAAATCGCCCGCATCTTCGACGACGCCGACCAGCGCCTGGTTTCGCGCATCGCCGACAGCACCTCGACGATCGGCGAGCATGCGCAGACCATCGTCGGCGCCTTCGCAAGCACCGAGCAGAGGGTTGCCGATCGCGCGCGCCAGACCGGCCAGGAACTGGCCGTGCATGCCCGCGAAATCGAGCAGGCGCTCGCCGGCGCCGACGAGCGTCTCGCGTCGAGCGCGGCGGCCGCCGCCGCCCGAGTCGAAGAGCAGATCGCCGGCGTCGAAAACCGGCTCGCCAACACTGCCGAGACGATGGGCCAGAGGCTCAACGAGCAGGTGTCGACCGCCGAGGCGCAACTCGTATCGCGTGCCAACGTGATCGCGGAAACCTTCACCGCGGTCGGCCAGCATATCGGCCAGAGCACCAATGATGCCGCCAAGACGATCGGTGCCAACACCCGCGAACTCAACACCATGCTCGCGGCGCGGTCCGCCGAGATGTCGAAGATCCTCGACGAAACCGCGCGGCCATTGGTCGAGCGCTTCGCCCAGGGCGGCTCGGAACTGCAAAAGAGCATGGAAGAAGTCACCGAACGCGCGACCGAGAAGCTGCGTAGCGAGAATGCGACCCTGGTCAACGCGCTCGCCAGCCGTACCGCCGAAACCTTGTCGGCGGTCGAAGGCGCCCGTTCTTCGCTGTCCGACAGCGTCGCCGATCTCATCGGCCGCATGACCAAATCCAGCTCGCAGCTCGGTCAGTTGATCGAGCAGGCCGCGGTCAACCTCGGCGAGGTCGACCAACGTCTGACCGGCAGTACGCAAAGCTTCGCTGCGACCACCGAAAAGGCGGCACAGACCTTTGCCAGCTCGGCGCGTCTGGTCGATTCGAACACGACAAGGCTGACGGAACTGTCGTCGTCGACCTTGCGCGAAGTCGCCTCGATCGCCACCAAGTTCGACGAACACAGCCGTCTGCTCGCCGGCGCTTCCGACCTCCTGAGCTCGGCCCAGAGCAACCTCGAACACACGCTGGAAAGACAGTCGTCGCTCGAGGATCTCGCCGTCGGCCTCGTCAAGAAGTCGGAAGATCTCGAAAGGGTCATGCGTTCTTTCGAAAGCCTCGTGGGCCAGACGCTGCAGAACGCCGAAGGCAAGACGCTGGAATCGGCCGACAAGATCCGCAACGCCATCACCGATGTCGTCGAGTCGGCAACCAAGCGCTTCGCCGATGCGACCGAGGAAATGCGGCGCACGGCGGGCTCGATCAAGAGCGAACTCGACCTCACCCGCGCCGAGCTCAAGAAAGGCGTCATCGAGATGCCGGAAGAGGCCAAGGAATCGACCTCGGCTATCCGCCGCGCCGTTTCCGAGCAGATCAACGCCTTGAAGGAGCTTTCGGATATCGTTGCGAAATCCGGTCGTGGTGGCGACTCCTCGGAACCGCGCCCCTTGCGCCCGGCGCCGCAGGCACCGGCCGCACGCGCCGCCGAGCCGCCCCGTCGTGCCCCGGCACAGCCGCAGGCGGATCTGCGCCCGCCACAGGCACCGCTGGGCGGCGCGGGACTGCGTGGCACGCTCGATCTGGAGCGTCCTGCGGAGGCGGCACCGCGCCAGCGTGCCGCCGACGCCACTGCCCGCGCGCCGCAAGGCGGTTGGGTGCGCGATCTGCTGACCGCCGCGTCGAACGATGCCGAGCTCAGGCCGGCGGCCCCCCAGGCGCCCGCGGAAGCACCGCGCCCGGCCCCTGCCCAGCGTTCGCCGCTGCATGTCGTGGAATCGCTGAACTCGCTGTCCGTCGATATCGCCCGGGCCATCGACCACGATGCCTCGATCGAACTGTGGAACCGCTATCGGCGTGGCGAGCGTGACGTGTTCACGCGCAGGCTCTACACGCTGAAAGGCCAGCAGACGTTCGACGAAATCCGCCGCAAATACCAGGCGGAGGCCGAATTCCGCGCTGCCGTCGACCGCTATTGCGACGATTTCGAGAAGCTGCTCAAGGATGTCTCGCGCAATGACCGCGACAACATCATGGCGCAGACCTATCTCACGTCGGATACCGGCAAGGTCTACACCATGCTGGCCCATGCCAGCGGCCGCCTGCACTAGGGCGTAGTGACGATTTAACTACCTGAGCCAGATAGCGATAGCGGCAAGTTTGACAAAGCCCATGAAG
>NZ_JAPYKS010000099.1:0-426 GCF_037179605.1 Mesorhizobium salmacidum (SeqCode) | reverse complement strand
GGTGAAGGCCACGACCAGCGACGCCCAGCCGCCTTCGAACACCTTGACGATGTTGGAGGCGAAGAAGCCGATATCGATGAAGGCGAACAGCACGGTCAGCGGGATCGCCAGCGACAGCTTCCACTTCCAGATGCGGGTCATGACGACATAGAGCAGCACCGTCGTCACCAGCATGTTGCCGGTTACCGAGATGCCGTAGGCGGAGGCCAGCTTGCTCGATTCGCCGAAGCCGACCACCAGCATCATCACCACCAGGGCCAGCAGCAGATTGACGCGCGGCATGTAGATCTGGCCGGACTGCTTTTCCGATGTGTGGAGGATTTCCAGCCGCGGCAACATGTTGAGCTGCACCGCCTGGCGGGTCAGCGAAAAAGCCCCTGAAATGACCGCCTGGCTGGCGATGACGGTAGCCGCCGTCGCCAGCAC
>NZ_JAPYKS010000098.1:0-426 GCF_037179605.1 Mesorhizobium salmacidum (SeqCode) | reverse complement strand
GGTGAAGGCCACGACCAGCGACGCCCAGCCGCCTTCGAACACCTTGACGATGTTGGAGGCGAAGAAGCCGACATCGATGAAAGCGAACAGCACGGTCAGCGGGATCGCCAGCGACAGCTTCCACTTCCAGATACGGGTCATGACGACGTAGAGCAGCACCGTCGTCACCAGCATATTGCCGGTTACCGAGATGCCGTAGGCGGAGGCGAGCTTGCTCGATTCGCCGAAGCCGACCACGAGCATCATCACCACCAGGGCCAGCAGCAGGTTGACGCGCGGCATGTAGATCTGCCCGGACTGCTTTTCCGATGTGTGCAGGATTTCCAGCCGCGGCAACATGTTGAGCTGTACCGCTTGGCGGGTCAGCGAAAAAGCCCCTGAAATGACCGCCTGGCTGGCGATGACGGTAGCCGCCGTCGCCAGCAC
>NZ_JAPYKS010000097.1:0-431 GCF_037179605.1 Mesorhizobium salmacidum (SeqCode) | reverse complement strand
TATCTCGGCGCCTGCGTCGAACTCGGGCCGGAAGATGTCGAGGCCGACAAGGCGTCGGGCGCCAAGGTCACGTATTTCGAAGGTTATCTATGGGACCCGCCGCGCGCCAAGGAAGCCATCCGGCAGACGGCGAAACTTGCGCACGCGGCCGGTCGCGAAGTCTCGATGACCTTATCGGATCCATTCTGCGTCGACCGCTACCGCGACGAATTCCTCGACCTGATGCGCTCGGGCACGGTCGACATTGTTTTTGCCAACAGCCACGAGATCAAGTCGCTTTACCAGACTTCGTCCTTCGACGAGGCGCTGGCGCAGATCCGCAAGGATTGCAAGATCGCGGCGGTGACCCGTTCCGAAAAAGGCTCGGTCATCGTACGCGGCGACGAGACCGTGGTCATAAAGGCAACCACCATCAAGGAACTGGTCGACAC
>NZ_JAPYKS010000096.1:0-431 GCF_037179605.1 Mesorhizobium salmacidum (SeqCode) | reverse complement strand
TATCTCGGCGCCTGCGTCGAACTCGGGCCGGAAGATGTCGAGGCCGACAAGGCGTCGGGCGCCAAGGTCACCTATTTCGAGGGTTATCTGTGGGACCCGCCGCGCGCCAAGGAAGCCATCCGGCAGACGGCGACACTTGCGCACGCGGCCGGTCGCGAAGTCTCGATGACCTTGTCGGATCCGTTCTGCGTCGACCGCTACCGCGACGAATTCCTCGACCTGATGCGCTCGGGCGCGGTCGACATTGTTTTTGCCAACAGCCACGAGATCAAGTCGCTTTACCAGACTTCGTCGTTCGAGGAGGCGCTGGCGCAGATCCGCAAGGATTGCAAGATCGCCGCGGTGACCCGCTCCGAAAAGGGCTCGGTCATCGTACGCGGCGACGAGACCGTGGTCATAAAGGCAACCACCATCAAGGAACTGGTCGACAC
>NZ_JAPYKS010000095.1:0-509 GCF_037179605.1 Mesorhizobium salmacidum (SeqCode) | reverse complement strand
CAGTATCAGGCAGTGGTGATCTCGGATGTCGGCGCGCTGACCTTGCTGGTGACGGCGGAAGCCCGCGCAGGGCGTGTCGGCGTAAACCGCCTCGAGATGCTGAAAGCCTACGTCGAAAGCGGCGGCGGGCTGATGTTGGCCGGCGGCTATATGGGCTTTCAGGGCATGTTCGGGACAGCGCGGTTCCACGACACCCCGGTCGAAGACGTGTTGCCCGTGCGCTGTTTGCCGTTTTCGGATGGCATGGAGGTGCCCCAAGGCTTGCAGGCCTCCATCTTGGAGTCCTCCCATCCGATCTTTGCAGGGATCGAGAAGCCGTTGCCGCCGATCCTTGGCATGAACAAGCTGGATTTCAAACGCGACGGTTCATCCCGGCTGCTTGCGACCTGTCATCATCGCAGCACGGACTGGCCGCTCCTTGCTGTTCGCAATCATGGCCGCGGGCGCACGGTCGCCTGGACGACTGACATCGGGCCGCATTGGCTGTCGCAGGACTTTCTCGGGTGGCC
>NZ_JAPYKS010000094.1:0-510 GCF_037179605.1 Mesorhizobium salmacidum (SeqCode) | reverse complement strand
GAGCAGCCGACGCCCTGGTCGATCCAGCGCACGACATAGCCCAGAATGCCTTGCGCGTTGTTGTCGAGCTCGCGCTGGACCTCGTCGGGCGTCCAGTTCGGTCGCACGGCCACCGGCACCGACAATATGTCGTCGAGTCTCGCCTTTGGCCGGCTCTTCAGAGCCGCCTGGACGGCATGCACATCGACCTTGTGATAGTGCGTGGCGTGCAGCGTCGCCGCCGTCGGCGACGGCACCCAGGCGGTGTTGGCGCCGGCCTTGGGGTGGGCGATCTTCTCGACCAGCATCGCCGCCATCAAATCAGGCATCGCCCACATGCCCTTGCCGATCTGCGCATGGCCGGCGAGCCCGCATTCGAGACCGGTGTCGACATTCCAGGCCTCGTAGGCGGAAATCCAGGCGGCCTGCTTCATGTCGCCCTTGCGGATCATCGGGCCGGCTTCCATCGAGGTGTGGATCTCGTCGCCAGTGCGGTCGAGGAAGCCGGTGTTGATGAAGACAACGCGCTCC
>NZ_JAPYKS010000093.1:0-515 GCF_037179605.1 Mesorhizobium salmacidum (SeqCode) | reverse complement strand
AGCCGTAGTTGGCGACAGCCAGGTCGGCGCCGCCGATGCCGTCCAGGTCGCCGATGGCGACGCTCCACGGCCGCGATCCTGTCGCAAAATCTACTGCCGCCGCGAAGGTGCCGTCGCCATTCCCGAGCAGCACCGAGATACCATTGGGATTAATTGCTGCCAGATCGAGATTGCCGTCGCCGTTGAGGTCAGCCGTCTGGATGCCAGACGCAGTTGTTCCGACCGCGAAATTCGTTGCGGGGCCGAAGCCGCCAAGGCCGTCGCCGAGGAGCACCGCCACACCGTTCGAGCTTTGGTTGCCGGTGGCTAGATCGAGCTTGCCATCGCCGTTGAAGTCGCCGACCGCAATGCCTCCTCCTCCGGCGAAATTGGTTGCAGCTCCGAAGGTGCCGTCGCCGTTACCGAGCAGCACGGACATATCGGCGGAGTCCGTATTCGACACCGCGAGATCCAGCTTGCCGTCGCCGTTCAGGTCCGCGAGGACGGTTGAGTAATGCGCCCCGCCTGCTACGGTG
>NZ_JAPYKS010000092.1:0-566 GCF_037179605.1 Mesorhizobium salmacidum (SeqCode) | reverse complement strand
ATGGGCGCAGCTACATCTGGCCGGATCTGCTTGCGGCCGACCCTCGACGGCCAAGAGTTTGTCCAGCCTATACTGGCATCATTGGAAAAGTTGAACCGAAGGGTCGGGCTGCAGAGCTGGTTTGGGGTGCAGGCGAACTCCTGCACCTTGCCTACGCTGCTAGCAGGACAGCGCGAGGAGTACCGCTTCCAACAAGGTTCGCGCCGAAGACGCTCCGGTTTTTGGAGAGCCAATGCCGCGCGGCGCCAACCGGCCATCATTGACGACGGCCCGCCTGAGCCCGCGAGGCAGGCCGCCTTTGCTGCTGCGCGCAAAGTGGGCTCAGGGACAGCATAACATCCAACCCAGGATGGCAACGGGGCGCATAAGCTTGCGGCGCTGCACTGGCCCAACATTCGCTCAGTCAAGCCACGGGATTTCCGACCTGTCATCCCTCTCCATCTTTCGTCTTCCGCCGGTTGCGGTTTGGCTTCGGGAAATCCTGTTGTGGAGCCATACAAATACCTTGTGAGCAAACCTGCTCACCCTTGTAGTTGGCCAGGGCCTGCAGCAATCGCTGTCCAATC
>NZ_JAPYKS010000091.1:0-583 GCF_037179605.1 Mesorhizobium salmacidum (SeqCode) | reverse complement strand
ACGGGCTGGTATCGGCAGGTGCATGTGAAGAGCCGGCAATGCCGGTTGTGGCGCGCGCTGTTGGTGGCCCGCCGCACGGTGCTGAACGAGATGCGCAGCATAGAGAATGTTGTGCGCGCCATCCTGCGCGAGGCCGGTATCAAGCTCGGCACGCCCTCGCGCACCGCCTTTGCTGATCGCGTGCGCGAGCTGGTCGGCGCCGACGCCGAGGCGATGGTGATGGTGATGGTCGAGCCGCTGCTTTCGATCTCGGCTCCATGCTCAAGGAGTTCGCCCGCCTGACCAAGCAGGTTCTCGACATCGTCCGCAAGGAGGAAGTCTGTCGGCGACTGATGAGCGCGCCCGGCGTCGGGCCGATCACCGCGCTCACCTTCCGCGCCACGATCGACCGGCCGGAGCGGTTCGGCTCCTCGCGGGCAGTGGGAGCGCATCTGGGGCTGACGCCACTGCGATATCAGTCCGGTGAAACCGACATTCAGGGCAAGGTCAGCCGTTGTGGCGACGAACTCGCCCGCACCGCCCTCTACGAGGCAGCACATTCGCTACTCGTGCGCTCGAAGAAATGGTCGAGCTTGCGCGCCTG
>NZ_JAPYKS010000090.1:0-585 GCF_037179605.1 Mesorhizobium salmacidum (SeqCode) | reverse complement strand
ATGGAATCGACGCCATACTGCTTCTTCATCAGCGGGTTGACGAAGCGCCAGCCGATGGTGGTGTCGTAAATTTCGGCATTGCGCGAGAAGGCAGCGTCGGCCTTGGGCATGACGAAAGGCGCACGGCTCATCGATTCCACCCCGCCCGCGATCATCAGCTCCGCTTCGCCCGCCTTGATGGCACGGGCGGCGATGGTCAGCGCGTCCATGCCCGAGCCGCACAGCCGGTTGACGGTCGAGCCGGGGACTTCCTGGGGCAGTCCTGCCAAAAGCAGCGCCATGCGCGCCACGTTGCGGTTGTCCTCACCGGCCTGGTTGGCGCAGCCATAGACGACGTCGTCGACCGCCTGCCAATCGATCCCGGGATTGCGCTCAAGCAAAGCCTTCAGCGGGATGGCGCCAAGGTCGTCAGTGCGTACCGAGGACAGCGAACCGCCGAAGCGGCCGATCGGCGTGCGGATGTAGTCGCAGATATAGGCCTCGGCCATGTCAGGCAGCCTTCCCTTTTCCGGTTCCTTCATGCGCCGCCTTGGTGCGGGCCTGCAGGTCGCGCAATGTCTTGAGTTCGAGTTCGCTTGGCGCCGG